>NZ_DS989904.1:2202311-2382924 GCF_000155595.1 Synechococcus sp. PCC 7335
TTCGTACATCAATGCTCCGCAGAGATTAAGGCGATGAGTGACTTATCTGTACCAGCTCTAATGCGGTGAAGCTCGTGAATCAACTGCCTGCTGAGCAGAAGATTATCTTTGCGCCAGATCGCAACTTGGGCCGATATGTGATGAAGCAGACGGGCCGCGATATGGTGCTTTGGCAGGGAAGCTGCATCGTGCATGAGACCTTCTCCGAAAAGAAAATGCTGCAGCTGAAGATGACGCACCCTGATGCTGAGATTATTGCCCATCCTGAGTGCGAGCAAACGGTACTAAGACATGCTAATTTTATTGGCTCTACGACAGCCCTGCTAAGCTATGTCCAGCAGAGTGAGAACGGGCGGTTCATCGTAGCGACTGAGCCTGGAATTATTCACCAAATGGAAAAGCGAATGCCTAGAAAGCATTTCATTCCAGCGCCTCCTGAGGCAAACTGCGCCTGCAATGAGTGTCCGTATATGCGGCTAAATACGTTAGAGAAGCTATACCTCGCGATGAAGAGTAAAACCCCCGAAGTGACAATTCCACTGGAAATTCAAGCGGATGCGTTAGCACCAATTAAGCGGATGTTAGAGATGAGCTAATACACCAAACGTCCTATGTAGAGTAATTCCTGTACGCTTATGTAGTTAACTGTTCTCGAAGCCTGAAAGCAAGCATATCGATGACGTTCTTACCACTTTGGTCACGCGCTTTACTAGCTGCTGCTTCCGCTCTTTTGACGACAGAGTCAGGTAGATCTAGCAGCTCGACAAGCTTTTTGTAGGCTTCGCTTTCTTCTTCATTCACATAGGCTTCGCTTGGAGTGCGAGCGCTAGCATAGATGACTTCGTAGGAGAGCCGAAGAGCGAGTTCTTTTTCTTCAGCGGTGGTGAGCTTGGCGATGGTCTCTTCGAGAGGAATATCCTGAACAAAGTAGTCTTTAAGCTGAGTTTGTAAATAGTCTTGCTGCTTTGGGTCGGTAGCAAATAGCTGGCTAAAACGGGTGAGCATCACTTCTACTTCCTTTTGCTCTAGCGTGCTATCAGACCACGCCATCGACAAAACAACTCGCAGCATGTTCATCTGACGAGGGGAAATGGGGGGTGGGGTGATATTCATAAGCTTCCTCGCCTGGAGTCAGTATGGTTGATCTCACTCAACTGTAGAAAGTGAAGTGAAAAAGTGAGTAACTACCCTACAAAATTTAACGCTCTAGCCGAGTTTAGAATGCTTTCTAAGGTTTTCGTTGTTTAAGAGGCGGATGGCCTGTCGAGACCTTTGCTTTCATCCAGTTGGTTTCTATGGCCAAAAGGTGATCTCGCGCGATATGCAAGCAGGGTTTACAGCTTCAAGTATGGCTTGATCTAATCGCGGATTGATCATGGAGTTTAGATGAACGATGGCCGATACGTCTGATTTACTGAGCAGGCGGAAGCGGCGGTGTGGGCGGTGGACTTTGGAACTGAGCTGCTCCTCCGGCGGCGATTGAAACCAGCAGACAGGCAATGAGCGATCGCGCTGATAGTCTCTCGCCTAAGATCAAGAAGCCAGCTACAACGCCCGCTATTGGTTCTAAGCTGAGCATGACACCAAATACTTTGATAGGGAGCGATCGCAGCGCCATCATTTCTAGTGAATAAGGCAGCATACTAGAAAGCAGGGCCACACCAGCGCCTAGCCCCAACAAACGAGGATTGAGCAAAGCGCTGCCAGTCGTGATCACTCCTATAGGTAGCAGCATTACAGTACCTACTAACAATCCCCAAGTCAGCCCCTCTATGCCAGGAAAAATACGACCTACTTTGACAGCCAGCACGATGTAAAGGGCCCAGCAGAACCCTGCTGATAGGGCAAAGACCATACCCAGTGGATCCAAATCTGCTCCTGTAATTGGAGTTAATAGAACAATACCAATCAAAGCTAGCACTGCCCAAAGGCCATCTAGCCACTGTTGGGACTTGAGTACAGCCAGCCCTAATGGCCCGGTAAATTCTAGGGAAATCGCAATTCCTAGAGGAATTCGGTCGATTGAGGCATAGAACAGCGAGTTCATTAGCGTCAGTACGATTCCATAGGTCAAGATGGCGCTGAAATTTTGACGAACTGTTGTATCAAACCGAGGTCGGCCAACCGCGAAGAGAATTAATGCGGCGAACCCAACCCGCAAGAAGACGACCCCCCAAGGGCCGAGATCGTCAAACAGAGATTTCGCTAGGGCAGAGCCAAATTGAACAGACAAGATAGAAAGTAGCAGCAGTCCAATTGGAGAAGGACTCTTGAGGGAACGGTTCATGGAAACGGGTCCAAGGTAGTCTTTCTACTTTAGTTGTCCTTCGTGTTCTAGCCGTCGCCAATTTGATGTCGATAATCTGACATTAGCTATTTGACACTGACGAAACGGGACTGGGCGATCGCCCGTAGCCGATCTATGTCTTCCTGCCTAGATACTGATAACGGCACAGTTGATTTGATGGTGTGTTCAATCAGGTCCGTATCGATTGGGCCTCTTCGGCATCTGGCAAATCGACAAAGGATATTTCGTCGAATCAGCCCCTTCGTCGCAGTTCAGGTGGCAGCCTAGACAGAAAGATTATCTACAGCATTCCCGTCGAACGACTTTTCAGGGCGTCAGGAGATTGAGCAGCGTGAGTTGTTTTAGATTCTAGGACTGGCGGTGCAATCTGCCAGTTGTTGAGAAAGTCGATAATCAGCACTTCGTGAATCCAGGTTTTGACAACGACGGTCAGTGGCAGCGCTAGTAGCAGCCCTAGCACGCCAAAAACGCTAGCAAAAAAGATTTGAGCGATCAGGGTGAACGCAGGCAGCATTGAAACCTGGTGAGCCATGATTGTAGGCGTGAGCCAGTAGGATTCGATCTGCTGAATGATGATATAGAGCGCGATCACAGCAACGACCTTCCAGGGATCGTTTGAAATGAGTGCGACAACCACCGGAAAGACCATGCTAAGGGTGGGCCCTAGGTTAGGAATGAAGTTGAGTATGCCTGCAATTAGGGCATGGGCAAAGGCCAGATCTATCTTTAGTACAAGTAGTCCAATGAAGCTGATACTGAAGACGAATAGGGAACTGATCAAGATACCGCCTAGCCAGTTGCCTAACACGAGTTCGCATTTATAGAAGATCTCTTCAGCTCTTGGCCGATAGAAAGCGGGAAAAACTAGCAGCACTACCTGAAGATAGGCGGCTGGGTTTGCTAGTATCATCAGCGATAGAACTGAGACGAATAGGGTCTGAAGCAGTATCTGGAGTGAGGAGTTGAAGATAGAAAAGAAGTTGCCGAAGACATCAATAGCGGCTGAGTCAGGGGCAGTTAACCAGGCAAGAAACTCACTCAGCTCAGGTAGCCGAATACGCTCTGGCATATTGGCCTGCAAGTCTAGAATGCGAGCTGGCAGGGTTTGAGAGAATCGCACCAGTAGAACGGCCAACAGCCTAAACTGCTCAATAAAGGGGGGAACAATACCAACGACAAAGACCAAGGCAACGATGGCTGCGATCACTAAGGTAATAGGGATGGCGGCGCGGCGGGTGATCTTCAGGGTGGTTTTGATCTTTTGGGTGATGCTGTTGAGTGCGATCGCTATTACAACTGCGGCGAATGAAAGCAGTAGCAGCGGCCTAATTTGCCACAGGATGTAGCCCGCTGCTATAAGGCACAGCAGACTGATCCAGTCACCTAGCTTCATAGAGGCATTCTCAAGATTGAATCGGTGTTGAATGGGCCTATTGTATCTAAGGGGTTGGGGCTAGATGGGGGCTTCTTGAAAAAAATGTTTCAAGCAGGAAAATGTTTAGAGCAGGCATTTTTACTCTACTCAACCTACCGCCTAGCTAGACAGGTAGATGCCAGATAGATAGGCCTATAGAGGTAGGCTCATAGAGGTGGACGAAAGTGCTAGCTTTGCTAAAAAGTAGTGGGTGGCAAAATGGTGCCTAAGAAGAGATGCCTGTGATAGACAGCTCTACAGTGGATTGGCGGATAGCTGATACAGGAACACTCGCGCCCGACTGGATTGAAACGGTTGCACAGATTACAGGACTGACTCGGCCAGAGAAGGGAGCAAGGCTGCTATGGGCGCGAGGAATCCGCACGGCTGAGGCGCTGCGAGGATTCTGTTGGCCATCTGCCTATACTCCCGCGAGTCCATTTGCTTTTGGAGAGGAGATGACCAAGGCGGTAGCGCGGTTGATGCTGGCACGCGATCGCGTTGAAAAAGTGGCTATTTGGGGTGATTTTGACGCGGATGGGATTACTTCAACAGCCGTACTCTGGGATGGGCTAAAACAGTTTTTCGATGAACCAGGACAGCTCACGTATTTTATTCCCAACCGGCTAAAAGAATCTCATGGTTTGTCGATAGTGGGAATTGACCAATTGGCCGCTCAAGATGTGACGTTGATAGTGACTTGCGACACTGGCAGCACCAACCCGGATGAGATTGACTATGCGCACTCGTTAGGGCTCGAGGTGATCGTGAGCGATCACCATACGCTACCTGCTGTTCGACCCAACGTGGTGGCGATTGTGAATCCTCGGGCGCTGCCTTCTGATCATCCAATGGCTAACCTTTCTGGGGTGGCAATGGCTTACAAGCTGGTAGAAGCGCTATATGAAAGGCTACCTGATGTACCGACTAGACCGTTAAGTGAGCTGACTGATTTGGTTGCGATTGGTTTGATTGCTGATTTAGTAGAGCTGACAGGAGACTGCCGGTACCTGGCGCAAGTTGGGATCGAACAGCTGCAAACTCACTTGAAGAGCGCCTATCCGATCAGGCCAGGCGTGGCACAGCTATTGAAGCTGTGTCGGCGGGCGGGCGATCGCCCCACAGACATTTCGTTTGGAATTGGACCGCGGATCAACGCCGTCAGTCGGATCTATGGAGAAGCTAGCTTCTGTGTAGAGTTACTGACCAGCCAAGATAGCGATCGCTGTCAAGATTTGGCTGAAAAGACAGAGCTGGCGAATACTCGTCGAAAGGCGCTGCAGAACGACGTGCTAAAGCAGGCTACCCACCAGCTCGAAACTCGTGATCTCTCAACGACAGGTGTGATTGTACTATGTGATCCGCAGTGGCCAGTAGGTGTGCTAGGTCTAGTCGCAGCTCAAGTCGCGCAGCAATATGGCAGGCCGACTATTTTGCTGACCCAAGATACCCCAGCTGACGATGGCGATGATGTGCTTGTGCGGGGTTCGGCGCGTTCGGTTAATCAGATTGATCTCTACGACCTCGTCAGTTCTCAGGCCCATTTGCTGACTGGATTTGGCGGGCATCCCTATGCTGCTGGGCTGAGTTTACCTGCTAAAGACTTGCCCATGTTTCAGGCAGCGATCAATCAGCAATACCGTCAAAAAATGGGCGCAGAGCTGAGTTCACCAGTAGTACAGGTTGACCTTAGCGTGACAGTCGCCGAGCTAGGTCAAGACTTATTTCAAGAGCTGAAGCTGCTAGAGCCCTGTGGCATGGGAAACCCAGTGCCAAAGCTGCTGATTCAGAACTGCTGGTTTGAAAATGTTTGGCATCAAAAGCTGAAGGATCGCACTGGAGGAAAAGTTGGCTATATCAAGACCAGCTTTGAGCTATGTGACGAAAGTGGCAATCACAAAAGCAGCTCAAAGTTCCCCGGGCTGTGGTGGGGCCACTATAAAGAAGATGTACCACCGGGCCGGTGGGATGTCGTGGCAGAGCTAGACTACAATAGCCATCCGAAGAGCCGCCGGTATGAAGTACGGTTAATTGATATTCGTCCAGCACAGGTGGCTTCATCTACTGCCGAGGCTAAACGTCTTAATTCCTTAGCACGACAAGGCGCTGTCGATAGACCGGAAAGCTGGCTGATAGATCATCGAACAGCGGCGATGTCGACTCAGAATGACTTGGCTGCCAGTACCCCTGACAGTAATGCTGGGAGCGGGGCGACAAGCAACGACACGGAAGAGAGTCTAAAAATCGATCGCTGTCCAACGCTCTGGACAGATTTTCAGCTATGGCAGCATCAGGCTCAGCAAAGCCATAAATCACTAGCGCTAGCATACGCTTTCCCAACAGAAAATAATCCGGTTGACACATGGACGACGCTGCTGGGGCTAGCAAAGTTTTTGAGCCGGACGGAGCAACCGGTCACTAGAGAGCGGTTGGCTGAAAGATTAGGGATTTGCGATCGCACTTTAGAACTTGGACTGATAGCACTGGCCAAAACAGGGTTTGCAGTCAGTGCTTCAGCAATCGATATTCGGCTGAGCTTCGACGAGAAATTCAAATCCGTGAATAGTGAGACTGACCGGCTTACGGCCTTGGGCCGATTCCTGGCTGCGGTGCAGGAAGAGGGCTTTCGCCGACAGTACTTTTATCAGGCCCCAGTCTCAGCACTGCAATCGACACTGCTCAGTCAGGCGATATAAAGAATATTGAAGTATCTCTTGTGGAAGATTGACGCTTCCCGAAGAAAAACTGTATATTTGTATACAGAAACAAGCACCGTTCATCTTTCTAAGTCTGAGTGCTTCTAAGTCTAAGCACTTAGTCCTAAATGCCCAGTCTCATCTGACATTCATATGCTTAAGCAAAGCTGTGCAGCATTAGTCGAGCTAGGCAGAAGCCAAGTGGCCTTAGGCTAGAGAAAGACGGAAGTAGGAGCCTATAGCTCCGAAGGAACGCGCCTCTCAAACCCATACAATCCCTTTGGAGGCGATTACCATGCAACTCTCATATCGTGGTGTTAAGTACGACGCTCACAAATCCACTGTTCGTGTTGCCGACACTCGAGAAATCGGTCACTACCGTGGTGCTACCTATCATGTTCGCCGTGCATTCGGTGTTCCTGCCTGTCATTCTGAGGATGTACTCAAGTACCGTGGTGCGGTCGTTCGCTAGTGTTTGATGGTGTCTAGAAAAAGGTTGTCTGGTGAAGCTGCGGCTTGCTAGGCGATCTTCTTCTAGGAATACTGATGACGTTAGTGACCTATGAAGATGATTAGTAGATAAGGCGCAGCTTTTTTTAAAGGGCTACGCTTTTTTGTTGCTGTATCATGTGCCTTGGCAGTCAGAAATTGGGTGTATATGCTGCTGGGGTTTTGTCTAGGATTGGCTGTTGGAATGGTCTTAGTGGTCGTTTTGCGGCGCCGCTATGATACTAGGCTAAGGCGCTTAATTGGTCGCTTAGAAGATCGTCAGCCCCTACCGACTTTGAGATATGACACTCAGCTAGCGAGCGCTATTGAAGAACAAAAAGCCCAAATAGATTTACTGACTACGCAGACACAATCGTTTCGGTATCTGCTACAAAGGGCGCCAGTTGGCTACCTACAAGTAGATGAAGAAAATCGTTTGCTGTGGTGTAACCGCCGTGCGCAAGAATTTTTGGATATTGAACAAAGCGATTATGGCCAGCCTAAGCTACTGTTGGCAATCGTCCGTTCTTATGAGCTAGATCAGCTAATTGATCGAACTCGTCAGGCCCAATCAGTCTGTGAGCTTATGTGGACTTTTAACTCAATTTCAACTGATCCCTTCAACTATCTAGAGCGCCCTGCTTATCCCCTTAAGGGCTATGGCCTACCTTTGGAGGGTGGTCATGTCGGTGTGTTCTTAGAGAACCAGCAAGAGACTGTGATGCTGGCACAGCAACGTGATCGCTGGATCTCTGATGTAGCCCATGAGCTGAAAACGCCACTGACTTCTATCCGACTAGTTGCTGAGACGTTGCAGTCAAGAGTAGATGATAGCCTGGCCAGCTGGGTGGGGCGGCTGCTTAAAGAAGTGATTCGGCTAAGTAAGCTAGTTGATGACGTTTTGAAGATAAGTAGCCTTGAGCAGCGCCGAACTCAACTAGAAGATGAAGTAGATACGGATCTAGTCCCTTTGA
The DNA here is from genome assembly GCF_000155595.1 of Synechococcus sp. PCC 7335. NCBI lineage: Bacteria > Bacillati > Cyanobacteriota > Cyanophyceae > Synechococcales > Synechococcaceae > Synechococcus > Synechococcus sp. PCC 7335. The sequence goes on from NZ_DS989904.1 coordinate 2,210,193, forward strand.
TTTATTCAGCTTGGCAAAGCGTGGAACCTTTGGCGAAACTCAAGCAGCTAGACATAACCTACGAAGGACCTGAAGAACTCGTTGCCCATATCAATCCTAATTTGATGCATCGTGTTTTGTTCAATCTATTCAGCAATGCGGTGAAGTACAGTCCCACTGCTCAGACTATTCAGGTTAGGTTGAGCTTGACTAACGGTTCTGCCGTATCAGGATTTACTGAGTCAGGTATTTTGATCGAAGTTATCGATGCCGGGAGTGGACTGGCTGAAAAAGATTTGCCCTATGTATTTGAGCGGTTTTATAGAGCCGATCCCGCGCGTAGCCGAAAAGAGAGTTTGGCAAGCCATGAAGCTGAAAGTGAGTTAGACGAATCCCAGACGATAGAGATGACTGACTTTACAAGTAGTGGTACCGGTTTGGGGCTAGCGATTGTTAGGCAAATTGTGAGCGCACATCAAGGCCAGGTTCTTGCTCAAAATCATCCACAGACCGGAGGGGGATGGCTAAGCGTATGGCTACCAGCTAAGCGATTGGTAAACTCTAAGGTAGAAGAAAGAGACTAGATCTGGCGGTTGAGGCTATCACCCCTTGTTGATATCGATAGATAGCTGCTTAGATAAGGTTGTAGACAGTAATCGTTGTTTTTGGATAAGGCTTTTCTACGGAAAAACAAACCAAACGCAATGTTGATTTGTAATTTATGGCCGAGAGGTTACAAAAACTCTTATCCCATCGAGGAATTGCCTCTAGGCGTAGAGCCGAAAAGTTGATCCTAAGTGGTAGAGTTACAGTCAATGGTGAAGTCGCTGAGCTTGGTCAGCGAGCAGATGTTAGCCATGACCAAATTTGTGTAGATGGTGTAGAGATAGGGGGTCCTCCTCAGGCTGCTTATTTTCTCCTTCATAAGCCTAGAGGTGTGGTCTCTACTTGCCATGATCCCCGCCAGCGAAAGACTGTCTTAGACCTATTGGATAGCGCCTTTCAACGTAGAGAGGGTATTCATCCGGTCGGTCGACTAGATGCAGATTCAACGGGGGCATTGATACTCACAAACGATGGTGACTTTACCTATTTGCTCACTCACCCTAGACATCAAATGTCCAAGGTTTATCAGGTAAAAGTTAGAGGGATACCTTCACAAGATACGCTGCGCCAGTGGCGCGAAGGCGTAATCATAGATGGCCGCAAAACATTGCCAGCCAGGGTCAGCTTGCTGAAGTCTCACTCAGCTGATGGTACTCTATTGCAGATCGATTTGAAGGAAGGACGCAATCGGCAGATTAGAAGAGTTGCTGAAATGCTGGGCCATCCTGTGACGGCGTTGCACAGAACAAAAATTGGCTCATTATCCTTGGGAAATCTCGCTTGCGGTCGCTACCGTTCACTTACCGAGAAAGAGATTGCTTTGTTAAAGCGAGAAGCTGTTGTTGATCCCTAATAGCTAGACTAGAATAGCTAACTAAACTCAGCCAATGTCGCGCCTAGCGTTCTTTAGAAAGTTCTTTTGCCTCTAATTTTCCATCGCTGCTCAGCTACTGCTCATTGTTCTTTAAGCTATCCATTGCTATCTATCTACCACATCTTCTACTAGCCCTATGAAGCAAATAAACTATGAAGCAGAAGACTAGTATTAAGGAACCGACTGCTCAACAACTACAGCAAGAGACTCTACGATCACTAGGTAGTTCGCTTAAGCAGGTACGTTTGCAAAAGGGCTTGACGTTGGATGCGATTGTGAACCTAACGCGAATCCGTAAGCCGTTACTATTGGCAATAGAGCAAGGCAATATGGCTGAGCTACCTGAGCCAATCTATATCCGGGCGCTGTTGAGTCGATACGGTGATGCACTGGGATTAGATGGTGATGCGATCGCAGATCGATTTTTCACTCGTCCGGCTGTGAGTCCTCCGCGTTCTTCCTGGCGAAGTTCTTCAGCGCGGCTCAGCCCTTTGCATCTATATGCTACTTATGTGGTGTTGATTATAGGGGCAGTGAGTGCTTTGTCTAGTCTGCTACAACAGAATGCTCCAGACATGACGGCTCAGCCGATTTTAGATCCAGCCGAAATTGAGCAGCTCACACTACAAAAAGCTACGCCTGTAGCACAGCCTGTGGTTGAAGTACCAAAGCAGCAGCCGTCTAAACCGATTGAAGTAGATCTAGTGCTAACAGAGCAGTCTTGGGTATGGGTCGTAGCAGATGGTAAGACTAAGTTTGAGGCAATCTTGGAGCAGGGCGAAAAGCGCTCTTGGACAGCGAATGAATCGATGATGATTCGGGTCGGGAACGCGGGTGGCGTTCTATATTCTTTTAATCAATCTCAAGCGCAGCTGATGGGTGAATTAGGCATGCCGGTTTCAAAGACGTTTGTGCCGGATGTGAGTTTAGTTGCTGATTAGTTGAACCCATAGCAATTTGCTAGTACCTTTCTCAGTGAGTATGCACTTAGCGAGTATGCACTTAGCAGATAACGTTATGTGATTCGAGAACGGCTTGCGAAGTTGATAGCTGAGTCGTTAATGGTTTAAATCGCCTTAACTACGAGAGAACTTAAAGGATATGGTTTAAGTCCTGAGCGCTTCTGCTTTCTTAAAAGGTAAGGTCTTGACTGGGAGTAGGACAGTTGCGATAGTGCCCTGGTTAGACTTGACGGGGTCCGACTGGCTAGTGAGTGTGAGTTGACCGTGATGATTCTCGACGATGATCTTAGCGATCGCTAGTCCTAATCCTGACCCTCCGGCGCTCCGGCTTCGAGCAGGATCAACTCTATAGAAGCGATCAAAGATATGGCTAAGATCTTGAGTAGGAATGCCAATTCCGGTATCGGTAATCGTGATAGTTGCCTGCTGTGTACCGGCACTAAGATCGATGGTGATTTTACCCGCAGGGGTGTATTGAATGGCGTTGGCAATTAGGTTGGTAAACAGACGAGTGAGCTGATCGCGATCACCTTTAGTCTGGATTCTGTTCTTTGGATGAGCGTAGGTGAGGGTGAGATCTTTTTCACGGGCGATCGCCTGCTGCTCTTCCACAACATCTTCAATGATGCTCACTAGCTCAACCGCTTCTCGGCGCATAGGAATCAGACCGCTCTCTTGGCGAGCGATAAACAACAAATCGTCGACTAGTCTGCCTAGCCTACGGGTGAGTCGTTCGATTACTTCTAGCTGAGCGCGCTGAAACTGTTCATCTGGATCGGCTAGAGCGACTTGAACGTTCGTTTGGATAACGGCAATTGGATTGCGTAGTTCGTGAGAGGCATCGGCAGTGAATTGTTTTAGCTGCTGGTAAGAGGTGCGAATAGGCGCCATCGCTAGGCCGGAGAGAAACCAACCGATGCCGGCCACGGTAGTAATCATTACAGCGATCCCAAAGCCAAGATCAACAATTAGTTGGCGACTGGGTTTGGAGACTTCAAACCAAGGATGACTGACCCGCAGGTAGCCAAGCAGATGTGAATCTGCGTTTATACGCTGGGTGATTTGTCGGATGGCCAGGCCTTGGGGTGGGATAATGGTTTCGCCATCAGGATTGACGTGGAGCGGAACTTCGGGTGATTTGGAGAAGGTCGTCCATTGTAAATTCCCTTCGGGGCCAAACCATTCGAGATCGATGCGATCATCCTCGCTAGCTTCTTCACTGTTACGAAAGCTCGCTTCGATATTGACTCTGCCATCGTTGCTGATAATCAGCGATCGCTCAACGACTTCAACAACATGGTTGAGCGTATCATCAACGCGATCGATTAAAGTATTGCGAACATAGGTGTAGACGCCAATGGAAAATAGTAAGAGAACAATGGCGGTGACAGCAGCGTACCAAAGAGCGAGACGGCGGCGGGTAGTTTGGAACATAGTAGGATTTTATTGATTGTCCTCTTGAGCGATGGCCTAGCCTAATCAGGCTGGCGATAGTCATTGTCTTCCGCTTCACAGTTTTATGAGGCAACAGTTTTATGAGATAAGAGATGGAGACGGCTACGTTTTCTGTTGGGTGATTTGGGTGTCGAAGGTATCAATTTCGTTATCGATAAGCATGGATAGATTGTTGCAATTGTGTAGATTGTTGAACTAGCTGTAGAACGGTGTATCTGAAGACAAAAAAACAGCTTTAGGTGCCGATATACTCCACTCTAGTGTCTTGACCCCCAAATCTTCGACCGTTTCGCTGCTTTGCTTCTGATCTGAGCTAAGCGAGACGGTTTTTTGATTTTAGGTAACGATTCTCTATCGAGAGGTTTGGCTGATGCCTTTAGCCTTTTGGAATAGCCCCCTTATCTATTTAGCGCCAACATGAAAATTTCAAGTACGTCCTTCGAAGCGTCTACCGCTAATGCTATGCCTGTTCCTGGTGCTCCAGGGCTAGGAGATTCCCTTTATCCTAACTTCGGCAACGGTGGCTATGATGTCCAGAAGTATGACGTCGCGCTTGATATTTCAGATGTGCTCACAAGTACGCTCGTGGGCACGACGACTATTACAGCGACTGCTATTCAATCTCTTAGCAGTTTTAACTTAGACTTCATCGGCTTTGACATCGATAGTATCTTTGTTGATGGCGAACCTGCTGACTTCACCCGGACAGGACAAGAGTTGACTATCACACCTTCAGACCCTCTTGTTGAAGGTGCAGAATTTACAGCCGTAGTGACCTACAGCGGGTCTCCTAAACCAATCACCTCGGTGGCAATTCCCGTCCCAACTGGCTGGGTGATCTTCGACGGTGGCAGCTTTGTCTTAAGTGAGCCAGATGGAGCTGCTAATTACTACCCAGTGAATGACCATCCGCTGGACAAGGCCGCCTACACATTTCAAGTGACTGTGCCCGAAGCGTTTGAAGTTTCTGCGAACGGAGTTTTAGAGCAAACGACTGATGATGGTAACACTAAGACCTATGTGTTTGAAGCTAGAGATCCGATGGCAAGCTATCTCACTACGCTGAACATTACCAGCGGCTTTAACATCGAAACGAGTGTATCGAAGACAGGCGTTCCCATTCGCAATTATTTTGCTGAAGGGCTACCAGATGACCAGCTCGATTTGTTCGATCTGCAGCCGGAAATGGTGGACTTTTTTAGCGATATCTTCGGCCCCTACCCGTTTGAGGTCTATGGGGCTGTGGTGATGGATACCAATACGGGCACTGCGCTAGAAACCCAAACGCTTTCGATTTTTGGCACCAACAATCTGGGCCGATCTTCCCTAGAAGGAACCATTGCTCATGAGGCAGCCCACCAATGGCTGGGTAACGATGTTGCGCTAGCAGACTGGAGCGATATCTGGCTAAATGAGGGATTTGCTACCTACTCGGAGGGGCTATGGTTTGAAAATAGTCGCAGTGCTGAGGCGTTGGACGAATGGGTGGTTGACACTTATGGATTTGTAGAAGAGTTTTTCGAGTTTTTTACCCCCCCTGGTGAGCCGCAGGCTGACGATCTGTTTAATCCAGGTGTGTATGAATGGGGCGCTTTGGCACTTCATGACTTACGTATAGAGGTGGGTGATCAGACTTGGTTCGATATTGTTAGGACCTATTACGATACCTACCAGGGCGGCAATGTTATCACTGAAGACTTAGTGGACATTGCCGAGTCGGTGAGCGGCATGCAGTTAGAGTCATTTTTTGATCGCTGGATTTATAACGATTATCTAGCGCCGATTCCAGAGCTGGACTTGGTGTTTGATGGCCATATCGTAGGGGATGAGACGGCAAATACGCTTTTGGGCGAAAGAACAGACGACGTGATGTTCGCGGGGGGCGGTGACGACGTTGTCGCGGGGGGCGGTGGCGATGATGTCATCTTTGGTGAGTTTGGTGATGATATCTTGCGAGGCGATCGCAATAACCGCTCTGTTCAGAATGGAGCGACTGGAGACGATATCATCTATGGCGGGGCAGGCCGCGATCGCATTGGCGGCAAAGGTGGTAATGACAAACTCTATGGCGATGAGGATGATGATCTTATCTGGGGCGATAATGGCGATGACCTGCTGTGGGGAGGTCGCGGTAATGACGGTCTCTACGGGGGACAAGGTAGAGATACTTTTGTGCTAGCACCTGGAGAAGGGACAGACAGCCTCTACGATTTCACCCAGGGACAGGATGTGTTTGGTCTTACCCAAGCGCTTTCTTTTGAGGCGCTATCTTTTGCTACCGTGGGTACGACTACCCAAATCAGCTTTGAAGATGAGGTGTTGATAGAGGTCATTGATTTCATGACCGCGCTCTCTAGTACTGACTTTGTTAGTGTTGTCTAGATTTCTTGTTGACTTCGTAGAGTTGCTTAGGGCATGCTCATTAGCTAAAACCGTTATAGAGCAACAGGCACTGGCGTAGCCTTTATGAGTATGCATCCAAGGAACGCTATCTAATAGAAACGATTTTGAGGAGGGCAGTTTGGAGAGTTCGGCGTGCCTGCTAAAGGACTTTCGTTTTCGAACTCACCTGCACCAAAGGCCGCTTGGAGTGTGTATTGTGCGTTTGTGAAGGTTAAAAGAAAGTCAAAAGACGAACGGTCGCAGCTCAATAAAACTATGCTCAAGATTGCACTTTTGACCTATTCAACTAAGCCGCGAGGCAGTGTGGTTCATACGCTTGAGCTTGCCCAAGCACTGTTAGAACTAGGCCATCATCCTTGTGTCTTTGCGCTAGATAAAGCGGGAGATGGCTTTCATCGGGAGACTAGTTTTCAGACTTTTGCAGTGCCTGCGTCCGCCTGTGAGGGGGATACTTGCATGCTGGTGAAGCAAAGAATAGGAGAGTTTGTAAGCTTTTTTGAACAGTATTTTGAGCAAGGGGGACAAACCTACGATGTTTATCACGCGCAAGACTGTTTAAGTGCCAATGCGCTTGTCACCTTAAAAGAAAGAGGATTCCTTTCTCGGTTCGTGCGGACGGTACATCATATTGAAGACTTCAAAAGTCCATATCTAATAGATTGCCAGCAGAAATCAATTGTTCATAGCGATCGCTGCTTGTGTGTGAGCAAGCAATGGCAACAGGTGTTGAAAACGAAGTATGGCATCAGGGCGCACCGGGTTGTAAATGGTGTTGGCAGACAGTTCCTGACTTATGAAGAAGATGAATCGGTGCTAAAGGAGGTACGTTGTATTCTAGCTGATAAGCAAGAGGGCTCGACTGGCGACGGACCTCTCTATATGACGGTAGGCGGTATTGAACCTAGAAAGAACTCAATTAATCTACTCAGGGGGTTCGTAGCGGTACGTGCTGCTAAGCCAACTGCAAAACTATTGATTGTTGGTGGAGCGACCTTATTCGACTATCAGGATTACCGAGATCAGTTTATGGCCTTGGCCAGTTGTTATGGAGTAACCGATGGACTAATCTTGCCAGGAATCGTATCCGATCAGGTGCTAGCTCAGCTATATCGGCTAGCAGATGCGTTTGTGTTTCCTTCTGTGAAAGAGGGATGGGGGCTAGTTGTTTTAGAAGCGATCGCATCTGGTCTGCCTGTCTTGGTCTCTAATCAGGCTCCGTTTACTGAGTTTTTGTCAGCGTCATCGGCCGTGCTAGTAGATCCAACGAATATAAATGCGATCACCCACGCTATGCTTGAAATCACTCAGCCTGATGTGGCCAATCAGCTAAGTCAGCAAGCCTTTGGTATTCTAGATCGCTATAGCTGGCGGCGCTCAGCTGAAATGCATCTTGAGCTGTATTTCGAGCTATGTGACCTTTAGGCTTTCTTTTTCTTCTACTTCGCGCTTATGCCTGAAATTAACTTCAAAATTCAATGGCCTGACGGTAAGCAAGAAACCTGCTATTCTCCTTCTCTAGTTGTCAAAAAGTATTTTGAATCTGGGGAGTGCTACACTGTGTCAGATTTTGTGGCGCGATCACGCGAGGCACTAACAATTGCGAGCGATCGCGTCCAGGCTAAATATGGGTTTCCATGTAGTCGGGCAATAGGACAGCTTCAGCGCATCGAAACAACTGCAAAGCGCTATGATGCTAGCTCTGACAAGCAGGTAACTTTCTTAGGATTTGAGTAGCTTTCTAGGGGATAGACAAACCAAACTCAGTTTTATCCTGAACCATCTCAATAACAGGCAATCAACCTCTGTCGATCGGCCCTTTCTCGATTAAACCTTTTTGCAGTGAAGTTGAAGTTAGAGAGTCGTCTGCTATCGTTTAGCTGATAGAAAGAGCGATTATCATGGCTATACAGCAATTATCTCGTGAGTGGCAACGGCTGCAAAATGGATCGGATATTCGAGGCGTGGCGCTAGCAGGGGTAGCGGGTGAATCCGTGAATCTGACGCCAGAGGTGGCCTATCGACTAGGGCAGGCTTTTGTAAGCTGGCTAGCCGAAAAGCTAGAGAAGGCAACAACTGAGCTGATAGTGTCGGTAGGGCGTGACAGCCGCCTTTCTGGTCCGACGCTCAAAGATGGACTAGCCACAGGGATGATGAGTCTAGGTACGAAGGTGCTTGATTTTGCGATCGCTTCTACTCCAGCTATGTTCATGAGTACCGTTACTGACGGTTATCGCTGCGATGGCGCAATTATGCTCACTGCTAGCCACCTACCGTTCAACCGCAATGGGTTTAAATTTTTTACTGCTGATGGCGGTTTGAACAAGCCTGATATTACAGCTATTCTTACCCTTGCTGAAGAAAATAGCTTTTTAGAGACCTCAAAGAAAGGGAAACTCGAAGCAAGAGATTTTATCTCGGTTTATGCAGATGGACTAGTTCAACAGATTCGCCAATCTGTAAACCATTCGGAGAATTATGATCAGCCTCTTGAGGGACTACATATTGTTGTAGATGCTGGCAATGGGGCAGGTGGCTTCTATGCCAGTAAAGTGTTAGTACCCTTGGGCGCGGATACTAGCGGCAGTCAGTTTCTAGAGCCCGATGGCAACTTCCCAAATCACATTCCTAATCCAGAGAACGAAGCCGCGATGTCTGCTATTCGAAGTTCTGTGCTGGACAATAAAGCTGACTTCGGCATTATTTTTGATACCGACGTAGATCGCTCGGCCGCCGTCGATCCGCAGGGAAATGAGCTGAATAGGAACAAGCTGATTGCGCTGATTTCTGCAGTGGTCCTGCGAGAGCATCCGGGCTCTACAATTGTGACCGACTCGATCACTTCTGACGGGTTAGCTCAATTCATTGCCGAGCTGGGCGGGGTGCATCATCGATTCAAACGCGGTTATAAGAATGTAATTAACGAAGCTGTGCGGTTAAACGGTGAGGGAGAAGAATCTTGGCTAGCGATTGAGACTTCTGGGCACGGGGCGATGAGAGAGAATTATTTCTTAGATGATGGTGCCTACCTGGTAAGTAAGCTGTTAGTGGAGTTGGCGATCGCCCGTCAGTCAAACAAAGTCATCACCGATTTGATCTCGAACCTCAAAGAACCTGCTGAAAGCCAAGAATATCGGCTTAAGATATTGACAGAAGACTTCAAATCGCATGGCGAAAAGGTAATCAAACGCCTACAGTCCTTCGTAGAAGCGCAACCCGGCTGGCACATCGTTCCAAACAACTACGAAGGCATTCGAGTGACCTGTACAAAAGAGCAAGGCTGGTTCTTGCTACGCCTTTCGCTACACGATCCTGTATTACCACTCAATATAGAATCAAACACCAAAGGCGGCGTAGAGGCGATCAAACAGCGACTGCTCAACTTCTTCGATACTACAGAGAAGCTAGACACAAGCGCGCTCACCGCAGTCCGCCTATAACCTGCTGCACTAGCAAAGGTCACAGTCCTTCACAAAGAGCCCTACTAACCTTTTGAATGCGTATATCTATTTTATGGATATATGACTATAATTTGATATATCGTTCGGGACTAATCGGCCAAGGCATCAAAAGGCGTAGGTATGAATGCACCAGAGTTACATCTGACCCCTAATCAAGAGGTGATATTAGCGGCGCTTCGATTTCGCAAACGTTATGGGTTAGAAATCATGACGGCAGTTGAGAAGAGTGGCGGTAAGCAGATTAGCTTTAATTCGCTCTATCCCAACCTGAAAAAGTTAGAGCAGAAGGGATTTGTGACAGCTGAGTGGGGGGATGAATCTCCTGAGGAGCATACGGGCGCACGACGAAAGTACTATCGAATTACTGGGATAGGCGAACAGGCGCTAGCGGCTAAGCAGCAGTTGTTAGAGAGTGTGGCGCACTGGATGCCAGCACCAGAGGGGGTATGAAATGATTGCAGACGATATGAACTTAGCAAGGCGAGTGAGTGAACTAGCGAGTCGTTTCCCAGAAGTATGGCAAGACTACCAGGGTTGGCTGAGAGATATTGTCGGTTCGCGCTCGGTTTTATCAGTTCGTTATCCGAACTGGCAAGCTGCGATAATTTTTCGCTGGCGGCTATTTTACTTTGTGAGTTATGTCGCTGTGGTCGTCTTCTTTAAGCGGTGTCGGAAAACCCTAGAGAGTCTCGCTGCTATTGACTACCGCTATATCCTTCAGCGCACGGCAACTTTGCTCGCAGTCGCGGCTTTGACACTCTGCGGAACGGCGGCAACCACGGGCATCCTGATTGCGTTTTACTATCAACCTGCCGCGATGCAGGCGCATGAGTCACTGAGTGCGATCGCACACGACATCTCTAGCGGCGCAGTCATTTTGAGCCTGCATCATGTAGCGGGTAACGGCCTGATTGTTGTCTCTTTAGTACAGCTCGTTGTCATGTTTCTAGGTCGCGAGTTTCTGTGCAGTTGGTTCACCGGATGGATTAGTGGTATTTGTTTGACGCTGGCTGCCATGGGTTTAAGCTGGACGGCGATTGTGCTGAGCTGGGATCAAACTAGCTTTTGGCGCTTCAAGATCGAACTGAGCATTGTGGGTTCTATTCCGTTTGTAGGCGGGGCGCTACGGGAGGTACTCTCTGGTGGCAGCGGTATCAACAGCGTCACGTTGCAGCACATGTATGCGTTACATAGCTATGTATTGGCGATCGCAGCTATTTTTCTCTCTGTCCTCCACCTCGGCGCGCTGATCTTACAAGAACAGCATTGGAAAGCAGAGCAACAGCGGTTTGATCTATCTAAACTAGGTGAAAGGTTTCTTCGCAAGTCGCTGTAAGATCTATAGCCTACTGAGATATCACCTTAGGGCTTTAAGCAAAGGGTGGAAAGAGGCCAAAAGATGCAAAAACTGGCGATTGCCATACATCATAACTGAGTATTTGGTTTTTCCATCTTATTCGGCTTCTGCAAATTCTGGCTGAGTAGCTAGGCGACCGTCTTCCATGTAAATAATGCGATCAGCAATGTCGAGAATGCGGTTGTCGTGGGTGACTAGTAAGATAGTGCAGCCCTGCTGTTTGGCTAGATCGTGCATGATTTCAACGACATCTCGGCCTGATTGCTTGTCGAGGGCGGCGGTGGGTTCGTCGGCGAGGACAATCTTGGGTTGGCTGACCAGGGCACGGGCGATCGCAACTCTCTGCTTTTGGCCGCCCGATAGATCGGCTGGGTAGTAAGTGGTGCGATCGCCTAAACCTACTTTCTCTAGAATTTCTGTTGCTTTTTGGTAGCGCTCCGCTTTTGCCATCCGCCCCTGTACTTCTAGGCCCATTTGTACATTTTCTACTGCGGTTAGACTTTGGTGTAGGTTGTGCGCCTGAAAGATATAGCCATTGTCTCTTCTGGCCAGCACTAGTTCGCTCTCGCTGGCGTCTGTAATTTCATGTCCGACCACGTTCAAGCTGCCAGATTGAGCGGATCGCAGTCCCCCGATTAGGGTCAGCAGCGTTGTCTTTCCTGAGCCAGATGGCCCGGTCATGATCACGATTTCACCTGTTGGAATTTCTAGGTTAATATCGAATAAAGCTTGCTTGCGAAGTCGCCCTGAACCAAAGAAATGATCCAGGTGCTGGACAGAGATGGCGGTCGAAGCTTCCATAATCTTGTAGTTAAAGAAAACTGGCTGATAGGGACTGGCTGATAGGGACTGGCTGATAGAGATCGGCTAATAAAGACTAATGCGACAAGAATTAGAAGATATCAGCAGGATCGGCGGATTGGAGACGGCGAGTGGCGATCGCACCTGAAACATTACACATCAACAGCGTTAGCATAAACACAACTACGGCTCGGCTTACGGGCATCGAAATGGCTAGCGCAGTCGCCCTAGCCGTTAGCTGATAGGCTCCTAGTGCGACAAACAAGCTTGGGACAAAGCCTAGCAGAGATAAAATCAAAGCTTCCTCAAATACAACGCCTAGCAGATAGCTGTTGCGATAGCCCATCGCTTTGAACGTGGCATATTCTGCCAGATGGCTGTTCACATCTGTAGAAAGCACCTGATAGACAATCACCACGCCTACGATGAATCCCATCGCCGAACCTAGCCCAAAGACAAAGCCAATCGGAGAATCGCTTTTAATATCATTAACTTCAAATTCAACATATCCCGCTTGGGTAAATACCTGCACATCGTCTGCTAGATAGGCTGAAAGTTCTGTCCTTACCTGCTCTATGTCAGCACCGTCTTCTAGCTGGATTAGGCCCATACTTACGACACCCGCTTCTTTGCTGGGAAACAGTCTGAGAAAATTTTGATCGCTAGTGATAAGGGCGCCATCGCTGGCAAAAGAAGCGCCGACTTCGAATAGGTCTACTACAGTTACCGTTTGCAAGCCAACTTCTGTGGTAACTAGTTCGCCAGCGTCAACTTGGGCGATCGCTTCCTGATACTCTCCCCTAGCCGCCCGGTCAAAGAGCACACGATTGGGTAGCTTAATCGCTTCTAGATTCTCATTCACTTCTGGCAGATTGAAAGCGGGTCGAGCCGGGTTTTGCCCGATTAAGAGCATAGATTTTTTCTCTCTTGTCTGCGGATTTTTCCACTCTTTTGTGGCAATGTACAGTGCGTCAGCGTTGGCGACACCGGGCACATCTAGCGCCTGATAAAGCCTTCTCCTAGAGAATGTACGCAGCCTGCCGAAATTCTCTGCTTCACTGCTAATAACGACTAAGTCTGCCTGTATCTGCCTAGGAAATTGAGTATTGGTCTTATAGAGCGCGTCTGAAAATCCGAGCTGCATGAAGATCAAGACATCGGCAAAGGTGATACCGGCGATCGCAGTCAACAGCCTTAATCGATCGTGCTTTAGCTGCTTGAATCCTAGCGGCGTGCGATTTTGAAGCGCCTGCAATAATTTAGCTGGATTAAATGCACTGAGCATAGTGACCTTTTTGAGGGGAGACAAAGCGGTAAAAAACAAGAAACTATTCGGTTTGAATCGTGACGGTTACCTGCAAATTCGAAAGACTGGCAACTTTTTCACTAGCTGTCTCGTTTAGCTGCACATGAACTTCAACAACTTTGGCATCGATATTCGCTGCCGGATCTTCGTTCACTACTTCCTGACGTTCTACTTGAAAGCCAATCTGTTCGACAGTGCCTTGCAAAGGCACGGTGATGACCGGAGAGGTCACGACTGCCGACTGACCAATCTCAACTTTGCGGATGTCGTCTTGATAGACCTCAGCAATCGCCATCATCTGCTGATTCTGACCGATGGTGGCAATGCCGTCGCTACTAACGGTCTCACCAGGGCGTGCATGGACTTCGATGATCTGACCAGCTACAGGCGACTTAACGTATGCCTGATCCAAGTTGGCCTGGGCTTCGGCAACTGCTGCGATCGCCGCTTGCACTTCAGCTCTGGCCGCAGATACGTCTACAGGCCGCACGTCCTCAATTCTATTGAGAGTTGACCTAGCTTGAGAGAGCTGCTGCTGACTAGTCGTCTGAATGCGAGATAGCACAGCGATCGCCTCGGCCAATCTCTGCTCGGCAGTCGTTAGGGTTAAACGTCTAGTGTCTCTTTCTGAGGCAGAAATACCGCCACGCTGATAGAGGGAGTAATAGCGCTCAAAGTCAGCGCGGGCGTTGTTGACCTCTGCTTCTATACGGGCAATCGTCGCTCGCTGTGCAGCTATATCTCCAACTTGGCTAGCCTCGATGCGAGCAATTTCGGCAAGCTGGGCCTGGACCTCTCCTGATTTAGCCCCAGCTTCAATTTGGGATTGTTTCGCACGAGCGATTTCAACTTGCTGTTCAGCTTTGCGAAGAGCCGCCTCTAGGCGATCACGATTATCTAGTACGGCAATTATTTGGCCGGCCTCAATGCGATCGCCCTCACTCACCCGCAGATCTCCAATTCGGCTTTCCTGCACAGACGTTGGTGGCGTGATGCTAATCAGTTCTCCGGCTGGCTCTAGAGCGCCTAATGCAGTCACCGTAGAAATTTGAGGAACAACTATCGTCGATTCAGATTCTTTCGGCTGGATCGATGCTTGCCAAACTTGCCACCCAGCCAGGCCACCTGTGCCCAATAGCAGTAGCCCCAGTAACAAGCGCCACCGCAGTGAAGCGCTATCTGTGAGGTCAGCCCGCTGCTTCCATAAGCCCAACTGCAATCTAACTGGATTCAACCTGTCAAAACTCATAATGACGACGTTGTTTGCACAACTCTAGGGTGACGTTATGTTTATATAATACTAAACCGTTTAGTAAAGTAAAAGCTTTTTTCTAGTTTAAAATCAAAATATGTGTTGCGTCTGGCATCCTAGGAATATGTCTTATGGAGCTATTGAGTGACTTCTTCGGCCCAATCCCGAAACCCTCTTTCTGTCGAATCTAATATCGAATCTGAGCCGATTGATTTGTCTAACGGAACGTCTGGTCACAATCCTGATAAAGCAACGGTGATTTTGAGTGGCGCATTGTCTGTATTTTCAACACAGGGCTATGCCGCTTCTAGCATGGACCGAATTGCTAAAGCTGCCAAAGTTTCAAAACCGACGCTGTATAAATATTTTCAAGACAAAGAAGGCCTATTTTTTGCCCTGGTACAAAAGCTTACTGAGCGTAATCAACAGATGCGTCAGAGGCTATTAGATGCGACCGCAGTCCACTATCCGCCTGATCAAGTTTTGCGACAGCTGGCTATGTTTGTGACGGACGACTTTAGCCGCGATCAGGCGCTGATGAACTTGATGCGGCTGATCATCGGTGAGTCAGAGCGCTTTCCTACCTTGGCACAGCGGTTTGTACGAGAAGTTGAAAAGCCTATTATTGAGAATTTCGCTCGGTATTTAGCTGCCCAAACGCAGCTCCAGCTTAGTGACCCAATGGTGACTGCGCGGATTTTTGTAGGTTCAATTGTTCACTACCTGCTAATTCAAAATGTACTACATGGCAGCGAGATTTTGCCGTTAGAGCGCGATCGCATGGTGAATGGACTGGTGCAGTTAATCACTGCCATGGATACAACAAGCAATTCGTAATTCACCATTGCCAAGTATGGATAACACAATCGATAACTTAAGAGAACACTATTTATCTTTGATCAATGAGCAGCTACCCAATAGGGCAAAACAGGTTTCTATGCCCGTACGTTTCAATCATTGTTTTGCCAGAATTGTTTTAGACAATTTGTTTGAGGGATGCTGGTATGACTCTTTGTCTCGAAAGCTGCCTGCTTATAAACAACTGAACGAAGAACAGCTAGTACGAGCAATTGCGATCGCCCAACAGATGCTGACTGACTCTAAATCTGTCACTTGGCTCAATGAAAACAGCTTACGCTGGCGAGGAAAGCTGGGTGAGTAGGTCAGCTCTGAGTGGATCATTTCTATAGATAGTTTTGTTTCAGACAGGCTTATTTCCTATCAGCTTCGTTGCAATTAGTATCAGCTATACCCACCGATAGACAAAAGTTTTTCCCAAAGATAGATAGTGATTTTTTAACGAATCCTTTATCTTCTATCTAGCTTCAGTGGAAGCTAGTCATAAAAACTGCTAAGCAGTTCTCTATAAATCTGTTTCTAATCAAACCTTTAGTAAAACAAAATGCCATAGGGCCTTTGAAACTATGGCTCTAACGCTATAAACAAAATAAACAACCGAGCGAATACGAGTGTAAGTTTTCGACATGGTCTACTTACGCCTGCTTGTCGACTCTCCCAATCGTATTTTCTAGCTATATTGAAGGGCACTGATGAAGATTGCCATTATTGGACTGCTGCACCACCCCATAGCCGAGCCTTTTGCAGGGGGAATGGAATCTCATACATGGTGGCTTGCCAAGAAGTTAATTGAAAGAGGTCATGATGTTACGCTATTCGCAAGCGGTGATTCGGACTCGACACTAGGTCTTAGCCCTTGTATTGAAAGTGCGTTTGTGAATAACCCAAATGCCCAAACAATTTTGAGCCGTCAGTCCTGCAACATGTCGGCCTACGCCAGCGTAATCAGACATCTTTGTCAGCATCCGTTTGACGTCGTACACAATAATGCTCTCCACCCGTTTTTGCTATTGAGCGCTGCTGATTTACCGATGCCAATGCTGACTGTGCTCCATACCCCTGTATACAAAGAGTTAGCAGAGGCTGTTCGATATGCTTCAGCTAGAAATACGCTTGGTAGACTATTAGCTGTCTCTGTTTCCAACAGCTTAGCCAAAGCGTGGGAACCGCTGATTGATTCTGATGTTGTCTATAATGGCATTGATGTCGAGGGCTGGCCCGTGTCGTCTACAAGGCGGGCACGACAGGCGCTTTGGTATGGTCGGTTTGTTCCAGAAAAAGCACCTCATCTAGCTATACAGGCCGTAATCAGAGCGGGATACAACATTGAAATTGCGGGACCTATCGGTAACAAAGATTATTTTAACAAGGAGATTGCTCCCCTATTAGCAGCCACACAGACTGAAGCTACTCAGGTAACCTATCTGGGTCATCTAACCCACGCACAGATTAAGCAGGCGCTCTTGCGAGCAAGTGTTTTTGTGAATACGCCAATGTGGGAAGAGCCCTATGGGTTTGTCTATGCTGAAGCATTGGCTTCAGGCACACCAGTAGCCACCTTCCGTAGCGGGGCGGCTGAAGAAATTTTGACGCCTCTTTGTGGGGTAATGGTGGAAGAGAGAACAGCCGCAGCCTTGGCAAATGCGGTGTCGGCAGCGGCAAAGCTGTCGCATCAAGACTGTCGCAAACGGGCGACGACTTTTTGTCATATCGATTCGATGATAGAGAACTATGAGAAGCGGTATCGTCGGTTAGTCGCCAATCAGCGAAGGCTAGATCAGAGCAGCCACCATCAGCATACAGTTGAGCAGATGCAGTTTCTGGTAGGCATTGCTAGTTAGTCGTATGAGAGTTGCTTTTTATCTGAACTTACAAGGGGCTGGGCACTGTCGGCGATTTGAGGCGATCGCATCTCACCTTCCTGCAGACTTTGAACTTGCGGCTATCGGCATGGATGGCCCACCCCAAGTTGCCGTATTAGATCGTCCGATAGAACGGGTGAGTGTGCCTAGCTATGGCCCTCAATCGTCCAATCCATTCGTTCAGCAACAAACTGCTCACGAATATCATGACTTTCTCGTTAATCACGGAGACAATACGCCGTTCACGGTGGCGATGGTCTCTTTCTTAAGCATTTGGCAGCCAGATCTAGTCGTTTCAGATGTGGGGCTAGAGGCCTCTATTCTAGCTAGAATGTGTGGGATCCCAGTAATCTATAGCAGACAGCATGGTCGGCGCTGGGATAAAGGACACACCCTGGCATACGACTGGGCCTGTTCTTTATTAGCGCCGTTTTCTGAAAAATTAGAACAATCAGATTGCCCCCAGTGGATTAAAGAAAAGACTTTCTATAGCGGCGGGTTCAGTCGATTTTCAGGTAGGAAGAAAGCTAGGGCGGCGCCGCCTGGCTATTCTACAGAGAAACCAAACATTCTAGTGATGACAGGATTTGGGGGCACACAGATCACCGCGCAAGACATTGTCATAGCCGCTGAATCTACCCCACAGTGGCAGTGGCATTTTCTCGGTGCTCATTCTATTCACTCTCCTTTTGTTCACTCGCCCGGTCTGGTTCAAGACGTGTGGCCGTATCTGTGCCATGCCGATTTAGTGGTGGCTAATGCTGGACATAACGCTACGATGGAAATTGGTGCGGCGGGTGTGCCTTCTATCTGCATCCCAGCTCAAAGATACTTTGACGAGCAAGTATGCAAAGCAGCGGTGCTGGGTTCTATGGACTTGAGCATTGTTTCCAAGCAGTGGCCCAAGCCAGATGAGTGGCCCAGCCTATGGCAACAGGTGATTGCGCTTTCTCCTAATCGCTGGCAGTCTTTGCAATCTGCAGATGCTCCCAAACGCGCCGCACAACATATTGCTGATGTCACCAGACAGTGTGTTAGATATCCAGACGCGAAACATCCAGACGCTAGATATTCATCGACAGAAAGCTGCTTGGAGACCGCTAGTCTAGCCGAGAAGGCTCAGATTAAAGTGGCTTAGACAGTGCAGTGTCAGACTATCCAGAGGGTGAACGCAGCACTTCAAGCTTATCTTCTGCTATTGACCATTTGATATAGCCTTCGTCGGCAAACACTTTTAGCCAGCCGCTCATCGGCCACTCTTGCCAACGCTGGTAGAAGACCTGGGCATTATGAACAATGCTGTCAAAATTATGCCAAGGTGGGGTCGTGCTGTGATGATACTGGTGATAGGCCATTGCTTCTGGCACCCAAACCAACGGCACGTCTTGTGCTCTCGCTTTCCAGGCAAAATCAGTATCTTCTGCGCCATATCCTGGGTAGCAGTCACTAAAGCCTCCTATCCGATTGAACAATGGACGAAATAGGGCAAACGAGAGCGACCAAAACAGGCCATAGTTCGTTTCTAAAGATAAACTACTTAGGTTAGAGATATCGCGTCTAGCATTAGGTGCGCTTTGAGAATGCAAGAAAGACTCTATGACTGGATTTTCCCAATCAATTTCTACAACTTTCTGTAAATATTGAACAGCGCCCATCATGATCGCTTCCGGCATTCGGTTACAGGCTTGTTCGTAAGCTTCTACCAAAGCCACGCTAGGAATACAGTCAACATCTAAAAACAGCAACAAATCGCCTGTCGCTATTTGCGCGGCAAAATTGCGAGCAAGTGCTAGCGGTAGAGCAACCTCCCCACTATCGTAACGATGGTGATGACAGTCAAAGGGCCAGTCGCCTAAAGGATCTGCCGGTTCATTCATATGAACCACAACGCATTCATTCGGCAGGCGGCTAGAGCGAGCAAGCCCCTCTAACAGATTCTTGAGATGGTTTGAACGGTTTCGAGTTAGTGTTAGAACAGAAAGTTTATTCACAAAAAATGAGCGGCAGCAAAAAAGCAATCCGCTCATTATTCTAGAAAATTTTTCTTAATGCCTCTATCTCAGGAGCAACTTACTTTTTCAACACTCCTATGTTTTCGATTGGGGTCTCGGCTGCGCCTCGACTGTGCTTTTGAACGGCGCTCCTAACGGCTCTTGGGTGACGAGCTTCTAACTTGCCATTGTGTATTCTTTCAAACCACGACCTGTATGGCGTAGGGTTCTTAGAGCCTTACGTTCAATTTGACGTACGCGCTCTCTGCTAATGTCTAAATCGTGACCGATTTGCGCTAGCGTTTTCTTCTTTCCATCGTCTAGACCAAAGCGCATGCTGATGACATCTTTCTGGCGTTCTGTCAGCCTGGCAAGTAGTTGGCCAATATCCCTTTTCAGTAGGTTTTGGGTCGCATATTCTTCTGGTGACTGGCTATCTGATTCTAACAGTGCGCCTAGCTCTGTATTTTGTTCACTCCCAATTCGCATATTTAGCGAGAGTGGCAATCTACTTTGTCTTTGAAGCTCTCTTACTTTTTCAGCAGGTAAGGATACTTTCTCAGCAACTTCAGAAACCGTAGCCGGACGGCCCAGTTCTAAAGAAACTTCGCGCTGAGCCTTGCGAATCTTGGATAGCTTTTCATTGATGTGGATAGGTAGACGAATGGTTCTGCCTGTATCAGCGATCGCCCGGGTAATTGCCTGACGAATCCACCAGTACGCATACGTTGAAAATCGATAGCCCTTTAGCGGATCGAACTTCTCAACGCCGCGACATAGACCCAGACTGCCTTCTTGAATTAAATCCATCATATCGAGCTTGCTACCTCGATACTTTTTGGCAATCGACACTACCAAGCGCAAATTTGAGCGCATCATCTTATCTTTGGCTTGCTGACCAATCTCGACAGTCTTTTTCAGCGCTTCTGGAGAGAGATTAGTTGCCTCGGCCCATTCTGCCAAAGTAGGCTCTCTGTCCATTGTCTCAGTCAGGTCGTCTCGAATTGCCTCAAGCTTCATTAGCTGCTGTACAGTTTTCCCAAGAGTAATTTCTTGCTCATGAGTCAGCAAAGGGAACCGGCCAATTCCCTTCAAGTATCTGCTGACTAAGTTTGAAGAGCTAGACTTACTGTTCATAAAATATTTAGTTTGTATTTACCTACTTAGAGATATTGACATATTCCTTTTGATAGGGCATCACCCTAAAGCGGTAGATCTATAGATCAGCTTAAGAATAAATAAAATTAAGCAACGATAGTCTGTGGATAGACGCAGCTAATCACGCAGTTTACTACTGTGTCAGGCAGTCGCGTTTACTCTATACCGTCCTTTGCAACTTAGTCTGACTCCAGATCAAAGCCCAGACCAAAGCCCAAACCAAGGCCCGGATCAAAGCGAAAATAATACCCATAAAGTGATCGCAATCCATCAGAAGCTTTGTGTCGAATATGGCTGTCCGATCGCCTATTTCCACAATCTCGATCCGTTAAGTGAGTTAGTTTCTTCCTTACTCTCTCATCGGACTAAAAATAAAGATTCCGGTCGAGCTTTCAAACAGCTAAGGGCAGCATTTCCAGATTGGAAATTAGTTCGTGATGCCAAGACAGAGGCAGTGCAAGCGGCGATCGCTCCCTGCACCTGGCCAGAACAGAAAGCACCTCGCATTCAGCAGATTCTTCAACAAATCACGAAAGAAAGAGGAACACTTTCAATCGATTTTCTCGCAGATATTCCGGTTGCAGAAGCTAGAGCGTGGCTAGAAACCTTGACTGGCGTAGGACCTAAGACCAGCGCTGCGGTTTTGGCCTTTAGCACGTTGCGACGTAGAGCACTTCCTGTAGATAGTCATCATCATCGGGTAGCTGTAAGAACAGAGTTAATTCCAAAGAAGGTTACAGTTGGTCCCTCGCACGCCATTCTCGAAGCGCAGCTGCCAGAAGATTGGAGTGCCCAACAGGTGTACGACAATCACGAAGTATTAATGCTGCATGGTCAGCACTGCTGTCACTATCGAAATCCGACGTGCGATCGCTGTGTCATTCTAGACCTTTGCCCCTTTGGACAGCAGGTGCTTAGTACAGGCGGTAGCAAGTAGGAGAGTCTCAGTAGAAAAGTATCTCTTGCTCTCTAACGTTCAGTTTAGGCGTTCAGTTTAGGCGTTCAGTTTAGGCGTTCAGTTTAGGGATCACTGCTAATCCTTTGTTGGCTCTAATCTCTTTCTCAGCTGTGCTCTCTACAGTTAAGTACACAGACTAGAGGAAAACACAATGACTACTCAATCACTCTCAGCTCAGCTTAAGGATCGACGTGACGATATTGAGCAGCAGCTACCGTCAGCAGCTGTCAACGTGATGGTAAAAACGACGTCGGAACTTGCTGAGTCTGGCATCGTAGACAGCAGCCTAAAAGTGGGCGACCAGGCCCCTGATTTTGAACTACCCGATCCAACAGGCACCCAGGTAAAACTTAGTGAACTGCTGAAGAATGGCCCGGTCGTGATCAACTTTTATAGAGGCCAATGGTGCCCTTACTGTAATCTAGAGCTGCGGGCTTTTCAGCGATTACTACCGGAGTTTCGACAAGCTGATGCTCAAGTAATTGCGATTTCTCCTGAGCTGCCCGATAATTCTTTGAGCGTGAAAGAAAAGCATGATCTTGCCTTTCCAGTATTGAGTGATGTGGGTAACGTTGTTGCTCAAAAATATGGGCTGGTCTTCACGTTAGCATCTGAGCTACGTCCGCTCTACAAGGGGCTAGGCATCGATATTCCTGCAAGCAATGGTGATGACACCTACGAGCTGCCTGTTCCAGCAACTTACGTCATTGATACATCTGCGACTATTCGCTATGCCTACGCTAATGCAGACTATACTCAGCGCGCCGAACCAGCAGAAGTGCTAGCTGCCGTGAAGTCACTCTAATAGGCTCTTTTTGCAGATTCTTTCTGTAGATTTCTGCTAGAGCACTATAGCCAGTTTCCTAGCAAAATATACGGTGCCCAAAAACGGGGATGCTGATAGAGCTGACTATTAGCATCTTCTCCTTTAAGTATTTGTAGCTGAGCGAGCCTAAGTGCTTGCGCTTTTGAAGTGTCAGGTTGTTGTAACGCTTGATAGAAATAATTGGAGAAGAGTGCGCCCGTTTCGTCATCTAGGTTCCAAAGGGTGGCTAGGGTGCTGCGGGCTCCGGCCTGGACGGCGACACCTGCTATTCCTAGGGCCGCACGGCGATCGCCCAAAGCCGTATCACAGGCGCTAAGGATAAGGAGTTCTATCGCACTTTCGTTTGTCTGATCGCTCTGGCGCAAAAGGGTATTAAAATCATCGACTTGGATCGGCTTGTCCCAAGCGAGAATAAAGGTATCTTCGGCGTCAGAGCTGAACTGTCCGTGGGTGGCTAGGTGGACTACTTGGTAGTCAGCGTTGCTGAGCAATGTTGTGAGTTGGGCTTCGGTAAAGTCTTCGTCTAAAAGGACGCGACTGCTCGTTGTCTGTTGGACTTGAGAGATTTCTGCTTTGACAAAAGGGAGATTAGAGAAGCCGTGGCGAGCTTCACTTAGTCCGGCAACTAGCGTTGTTAAATTTCTATTAGCTAAAGGCTGAGGGGCTACAAGCTGAAGACCAGGCGCTAGGGCAATGCTATAGTTTTCGACTAGGTATTGTTGCCCGTCGTAAAGCGCAGACATCGGAACGTTTCGCAAAGAGCCATCTAGAACAAAGACAAGGGTATCGATGTTGCTTTGCTCGAGGGCAGGTTGCGCAGGTCGGATAAGTAAGTCATAGAGCTGGGCTGAGAGTGTGCGTAGCGTATTGGATGTAAAAGGTAGGCGTAGGTCGATTTGAAACTGGTTGAGTAATTCTTCAAGGGCTGGCTGGGTGATCGCAACGGTGTATTGCTGTAGGGACTGATCGGGTAGCTTTAGCAGAATTTCAAGGCGATTACTCAGAATGATGGGATAGAGAACGGCGGTAGGCGAGGTCGTATTCTCAATAATCTGGCTGATGTCTTGGCTAAGCGGAACACAAGGCTCAGCAAAGTAGTTTTCGAGTTCGGCGAGCTGTAGTGATTCGATCGCGCCCTGGGCTTTTTGTAAGTTAGTAAGGTCTTTGGCGGGTTCTTCGGCAGACTTTTTAGCGGACTGACTGCTCAACAGCAGAGCGACCCATTCTCGGTAGACAGGCTCTACTCGTTCTGTGAAGTCGAATCTTAGATCGGGTGCGATCGCGATCAGATTTCCTCTGAGTGTCTTCAGACTATCTACTGCGTTCTCGTAGTCACTTAGCGCTAGCGCTGTTCGATTTTGCTGAACATGCACTCTACCAAGTGCCCATTGCCACTGGTAGGTAAGCTCGGAAGAGCGCAATGCTTCTGCAATTTCTAGGGCCTGACGCAAAACATCATCCGCTTCAGATAGCTGCTGTTGTTTGAGGTACAGTTCACCTAAATAGCCGAGCGCGTAAGATTCGGCATAGCTATCTGATAGGGTTTGAGCTTGATTTCGGGCGGTGGCTAGGTTTTGAGCGATCACCTGCGGCGTAGCGATGTCATTTCCGATAGGGCTTTCTAGGTAGTAACGTGCGAGTTCGAGCCTGGCATTTACTGTGGTCTTATCGACAGGAAGGCGTTCTATGAGGGTTTGGATGTCTGTATAAAGGGTTGCAATTTGTGAGTAGTTAGTTTCTGTCAGCAGAGGGAGCTGGCTGAGATGTGATCGCAGTTTTAGCTGAGGTGTAGAGGCGATCGCGCTGACTTCTTCGTACTGCTCAAGTGCTTGTTCTGTTTCTCCAGAAGCGGCTGCAATATGGCCAAGGCTCAGCAGCATCGGTGCAATTTCTATGACGTCTAGGGTTTGGGCGGTGGCGATCGCGCTTTCAATTGTCGTCTGAGCCGCAGTCAAATCGCCAACTATGCGCTGAAGATCTGAGAGCAGATGGAGTCCGTGTACTTTGATAAGAGAGTCCGGTTGCTCTAACAAGTCGATATCACTTAGCTGAAGCAGCGCGCGGCGATAGAAGCCGAGTGATTGAAGTTCCTGCACCTGGGAGATCTGGGATTGAAATTCAACGTCGGAAGCAGCTAAAGGTGTTTGTGTCACAGTAGGCATTGAAGCCTGTACTGACAGAGAATATGTAGCGCTCAGCACCAAAGATAACCAAAAACAAACTATTAGCGTCAGTGTTTTATTTCCGATTGGATATTGCGATCGCTTCATTGTTCTTCCGGCTCTGTTCTCTATTTTTGATTTGTACTCCTATGATGTGTCTCCTAACTAGCATTTTGAGCAACACCTTGATTAATGCAGGAATGATAAGCAGCATCGTGTGTATTCATTGCTAGCGGCGCTTGTGCGACAAAGACAACCGTACCGTTTTGGTCGCGATGCCATCCATCTGCTTCTACTATAGGCATCACCGCTTCGTCTTCAGATTGATTCTCAGCACCACTAAATGCGAGATTCTGATTACGAATAACATCTCTGGGGCTAGGCGTTGCGCCGCCCTGTCCGGTGACGATAAAGGCGTTGTTCCCTTCGCTATCGGCAGGGCAGCGTTGGGCGACTTGCCCAAGTGTAACCGTCTGCGCGGGTAGTTCGACAGTGCCCTCTGCCGGGTCAATCTCAAGGTTGTTGATGATTATTTCGCCACTAGTCCCAGTTTCAGAGCTAGCGACGATATCGTTAGTGCCATTGCCTCTGGCGTTTTGGGGATCGAGATCCCTTACTTCCAACCCTATGATGCTTAGAGCAGTGATATCGATATTGCCCCCTGTTCCCTCGCTTGCATTAGCAAGAATGTCACTATCCTCATTGGGAACCGCAATGATAATTCCTGTCGGTGCTGAAATATTAACGTTGCCGCCATCGCCACTCAAGCCTGCCGTTCCTGCCGTGGCTGAAATCAGACTGCCGTTCTGCAATAGGATGGAATCTTGCACCTCTAGATTTAGGTTGCCACCATCACCCGAACGAGATTCTGCTGTAATTTCGCCATTATCAAGCACGATACTATCAGCCTTGATAACAGCTTCTCTGACTCTACCGAAATCATCATCTAGTAGATCTCCCTCTGCAGGATCAAGAGTACTCACTGTTAGTCGCGCTCCATTTCGAACTTCTAGCGCTCCAGTTGTTATGTTCAATTGTCCAGAATCTCCGGGTCCTCTTGTCCTAGCATACAGTCCGGATCTCTCACCAGAAGTCCCCCGACCAGATAAAATAACTTCTTCTGCGTCAACTATCAAACTTCCTCCGTTTCCTGCCCCACTTGTAGTGGTAAAGACTTGACCACCGTCTGTGATTTCAAGGCGGTTTGTATCAATACGAAGCGGGCCTGCGTTTCCAGTACTATCACCATTGCTAGCAGTATTGATAGAGCTTGGTATCATTCCATATAGACCATTGATCACTTCACTCACCTCAACCGATTCAGTCGCCTCAATCCGAATCCCCTGACTATCACCGCTACCGCTGGGTCCGGCATCAATTTGTCCACCTTCTTGTACTAAAAGGTTCTGTGTATTAATCCAAATCTCTCCAGCAGACTGTTTTCCTTCTGTCCTTGAAATCAGACGGCTGCTTCTATTGACAGGACCAATATCTGTTTCCAGCACAGTGATACCAGAAACCTCCACCATTCCGTTTGGCACATTGATAATCAAATTTCCGCCTGGTCCATTTCCTCGAGCTGTAGTAGAGACATCTGAGCCGCCTTTGATTTTCAATTGCCTTGCCTCTAATAAGACGTCGCCGCCTTCCCCTATCCCAAAAGTTTCTGTCAAGATTTCTGCAGCACTATCTACGTTGAGATCCCCCGATGCGAAGATCGAGATACTTTCGCCTCCTGCAGCCCCTGAGTTGAAGCTCCATATATCACTGTCTACTATGTTGATCTGACTACCCCTTAAGAGGATGTCTCCCCCTGGGTTGCCTGTGCTGCTATCTTCCCCGCTTGCATCAACAAAACTCTCTTTCAAACTGATGTTGCTCAGCTTTAAATCTGAAAAACTCATATCTTCCATAGCTAAGGAAGACTCCAAATAATTCCTCTTGGGTAAGATATCGACTCTGCTGCCAGGTGCTAGACTCAATAACTCGATCTGGCCAGACTCTACAAAAACGCCACCTCCATTTACGAACGTAATCCCATTTCCGACCAGTAAAACAGTTTCATCAGCGTTAAAATCATCAAGCTCCGCACCATTGAGAATAATCTCTCCAGACGTCTCTCCTAAAAACAGTCCAAATGGCTGACTCACCGTCAACATAGGTGCATCTTGAGGATTAACGCTACTAAACTCACTATCATCTTCTGCAAAGATAAGCGACTCAGCAGTACTGAACACCACAGAGCCGCCTATGTTGATAGCAGCCGTTGGTCCAAAGGTTATCCCGTTTGGATTAATAAAAAAGATATCAACTGCGTCTGCGCTGATCGTTCCATTGATGTTTGAAGGTGCTTCTCCTATGACTCGGCTAAAGATAGTGCTAATATCGCCGCTAGACATAAACTCAGCCGTTTGGTTCCTATTTATTGAGAAGCTCTTAAAGCTGTGGAATAACACTTCGCCTCTCTGCGTACCACCTTGGATCTGGTAGGTCTCGATCTCACCGGTATTGCCGCGGATCTCTAACACGGTAGTATTCTCAGACATATTGTCATCTTCAGTGACCTGAGCAATCGCATTAGTTGTACCTAAACCAAAGGACAGTACTGAAGCTACTACGAAAGCAAAGTGCGGCAAGAGATAATATCTACTAAGATATTGTGCTAGTTGACTAACATCACTCAAGAAAAACTGACGAGGTAGCATAGCTATGTCTCTACTATACAAAGTGAAAATGACCTGATAGAGCTGTTGCTTAAACCCTACCAATCATCAATTTGGTGAAAAACTGACTGTAAATCTACAGATTCTGTCAAATTAACGTATTAGATATTGGTAGAGAAAATTGGAATTGCTTTGATAATGGATTGCCAAACTGTGTTGAGACGCGACTCATTTTCGTTAGGTTTAGAAGGTAGATTCACGCCAGCGACTAAGCAAGGATTATCAGACAATATCTGATAAGGCTGCGCGCCGACCGCATAGGAGCCAACTTCAGCAAGCGCTTTCACTTCCTGAACAGAAGGACACTTGCGCGTAGCAAATGGCGCATAGGGGCTTAGTACATCTGGCATATCCGTTTTGCCAATATGAGATGCCAGCACGTTCTCAATTCGTTCGTTTGCTTGAGAATAGCCCATCGCATGACCCACTTCGTGTAGCGCAACTGTGAATAAATCAATTACGTAGGCTTCGGGTAACTCTTCAAGCAATTTTGGGCTACGCTTTACTCTAGGTGATGAGGTCGATATCTCTTCGATAGGACCAAACACAGCAGAGTTGAGCGGATCGGAATCCAAGAATAGCTTCACAGGAACGTTTTTTGATTGACTAGTCTCATCAACTTGATGAACACTTAATAGATTACTGTTAAACAATATGGTCGATTGCGTGCGGTCAGCTTCGCTACAGACACTAGGATCAGGCTTACTCAATGAGCCGCATATATGCACAGCTAGTGCTTCGTCTTCTACCGCTGGAAATTCTGTCGAGGGCGTTCGACCTAGCTCTCTTAGCGCTTGAAAGTCGTTTTCGCCGATAGTCTTAATACCACCTACTAGGCTACCCGCGAGAATACTGTTAATGGGGGTTTGGTTGTCAGCGTCAAAGTCAGCCCAATCCACAGTGATCTCAAATGGGGGAATTGTTGAGCTATCAAAAGCACTTTCCCATACCATAACCGCACTGGTGACTAGCTCAACAATATCGTCTGGATTAACTGAAGCACCTTCAATTCCTTCTACTAAATTAGGCCGTGCCAACTGTGGTTCTTGAATTCTTAGTGTCCTTTGACTGATAGTTTCAGTACCATTTATCAGTAAAGAGCCGCATGTCGGATCTTGAATACAAGAAACTGTCCCTCCTGTCCCTCCTCTTCTTACCCTTCCTGCGTATGCCGAGGAGCTATCTGCAAGTAAGAGGATGAAGATTAGAATTACTGCTAGTACGCGGCGTAGAATCAGGGGTATCAGGTTCATGGTTCTTGCTCTTTCAGGAACGAAATATAGGGGTATAGATTTCTAGAGGTACAGAGACTTCATAGAGACTGACGTATCCATCTCTATGAAGTCTTTCAACGATTGTTTTCAATTTATCAGTCGATCGCCGTAGTTTTCTGCGATCACTCCAACAAATATCTAAACAAAACAAATATTTAAAGAAGTTGATTAAACAGAAGCTACCTAGCAATAGATAACGCGCTACCTTGTTGCCAACGCTACAGTTCGCCGCTCGAGTTAAGCGTCTGACTGCAGTCTGCGTACAGTCATGTATAGAAAAAGACATGTGAAAAACAGATACTTAGAGATGAAAATGACTGAAGATTGATGGTTAATCTAATCGAAAGTAAAAGAGTTGCAGAACTTTTGAGTTTTGCGCCGATAGGTAGATCGAGCACTCCTTGTAAGTTCATCTATTCAGCTTCCATTTACTTAGAGCTCGGCTGCTAGATTTATGCGTTCAAGCTCGTTGCTAAGGTCGTGCTAATGGACAAAAGGGTCACCCTAAAACTGAATGAAGGTAGCCTATCGTCAGGGTTTTCAGTCACTCTGCTAATCGGTGACGAGGGCGCAATGCCGTCTGTAGATATTTCAGGTAGACTGCCTGCCGCGCCTCACCTGCGATCGCTCTATCAAAAGTGGCAGCTAGCATATCGAAACTTAGGAGGACCTAGTCGCCTAGAACCTGATTCCATCGCTTATAAGACCAACGTTTCGCTAATTGAAGACTGCGATGAACTCGCTAATCAGCTATGTGTAGAGTTCAATCAGTGGCTGCGAGCCGATTCATTCCGTCATGTTCACAACAAGCTGCTAGAGCACCTCAACGCCACAGATGTGATTCGGCTGATCTTGCAGACCAACCCAGGTATCGTGCAGCGACTGCCTTGGCATCTGTGGGAAGTGTGCGATCGCTATCCCAAGCTAGAAATCACCCTCAGCGCCGCTACCTACGAAAAAAGTCCTACCCTTAACCGTTGCCCTCGTAGCAAGATTCGTATCCTCGCCATCATCGGACCCAGCCAAGGCATTGATCTCAAAACTGATCAAGAGTTGCTCAACCGCCTACCCAACGCCGAAGTTCACTTTCTAGTTGCCCCCGATCTTGAAACCTTGAGCGAGCGTCTATGGGAACCCGAAGGCTGGGATATCTTATTCTTCGCAGGTCACAGCGCTACTAAATCTCTCAAGGACTCTATTGAGGTATCTTCGGACGAAGCGCAACTAACGAATCTGGCTTCTCCCACCGATGGTGAGCTATACATCAGCGAGTCCACACCGCTTATTCTTTCTTCTCTTAGAAACCCGCTGAAAAAAGCAGTCGCTCAAGGACTTAGAATCGCCATCTTTAATTCCTGTGACGGATTAGGTTTGGCCTACGCGCTAGCTGAATTTCAGATTTCACAAGTCCTGGTAATGCGAGAGCCAGTTCCAGACCTAGTTGCCCACAATTTCTTAAGAGCCTTTCTAAAGGCCTTTTCCCAAGGCGAATCGCTAGCCCTTTCTGTTCGCGATGCTAGAGAAAGACTTCAGGTCTTAGAGTCCGACTTTCCCTGCGCTTCCTGGCTGCCAACTCTTTATCAAAATCCAGCCGAAGCGCCACCTACTTGGTCAAGCTTGCTCGCGTCAGCGTCTAGGCCGATTGAGGCGATCGCCTACCACCCGCTCCCTCGCGATCGCCTATCTAATCGTTGGTTCTTAGGGGCAGCCTATCTATTGGCAACGGCGGCGGTGCTGCTAGTTCGCTCTGTGGGGCTGCTACAGACAGAGGAGCTACGAGCGTTTGACCAACTGATGCGGCTGCGGCCTATGGAAAGCCCCGATCCGCGTTTAGTGGTGATTACCGTGACGGACGCCGACGTGGCCGCGCAAGATCCAGAGGATAGGCGGGGATCGCTAGCTGATGGAGACCTATTGCGGCTGCTGACAATCTTGCAGGAGATGCAGCCCCGCACGATCGGATTGGATATCTATCGCGACTATCCAGCCCGGAGAAACTTACCTGAGCTGGCAACCCGCCTAAGTGAGCAGAACAATTTCTTTGGCGTTTGCAAAAGTCGAGATCAGCAGGCAGATAGTGAGGGAATCCCGGCGCCGCCAGAGATGGCAGGTACGCAACGAATAGGATTTAGTGATTATCTGACTGACCCAGATGGTGCGGTCAGAAAGCAGCTAGTATCGCTCGATCCCGATCCGGTGTCTCCTTGCACCGCTAGGTATGGTCTTTCCACACTACTGGCGTTTGACTATCTGCTCAAAGAGGGCATTGAGATTGAGTTTGGCGAAGATGATGTGCTGCGGATGGGTGATGTTTCAATCCGACCCTTTGAAGGCAGTGAAGGCGGATATGTAAAGAGTCCTGCTCAAGGCTGGCAGATGCTGCTGAACTATCGCAGTTTACCAAGACCAGAAGCGATCGCAGAGCAAATTACCCTTAGTGAAATCCTGTCGGGAGCAGTGGCACCTGCGGCTATTCGCGATCGCATTATCATCATCGGCACCACCGCTAACGGATTTAACGACGATCAGTGGCTGACGCCCTATAGCCCGGCCGTTGGAGAAACGAAAGGCGTCTTTATGCAGGCCCAGATGACTAGCCAGATGCTGAGCGCTGTTTTGGACGGTCGCCCTACTCTGACAACGTGGAACCGCTGGCTCGACTTTCTTTGGATCTTGGCTTGGGCAGGTATTGGTAGCTTGCTAATTGTTGCCCTTCGCAATAGCCGGAATCACTTTCTTGCTAAGCTGGCATTGGGGTTGCTAGTCAGCGAGCTAGCACTATTCGGCCTTTGCTGGTTGCTATTTTCAAGAGCGGCTATCTGGGCGCCCTGGGTACCTGCTGCGATCGCCCCTGTCGCTGTGGCTACAACCACACTCGCACTTGGCCACCCATCTTTGAGCCTCAATCGATCTTTTTATTCTGATCGTCTACCTAAGTCTATAGAGATCTCGTCATGAAAGCCCCTCAGATGATTTTTTCGCTACTGAGCATATTTGCTCTGCTACCAATGGGTATCACTGGGCCGTACTCAGCTAGAGACTCAACTGGGGCTCGGCGTCATTTTACAGCGGGCGCTTTCGCACAGCTACCTCCCGTGCCAATCGAATTCACGATGCCTACTCCCCCCAGTCGAGGACGCCCTGGCGGTAGGCGTGAAGGGGGAGCGAATAGAGGTAGTTGCCATATTGCAGGTCAATTGCCGCTTACCGCGCTGGTTCCTTCTTTTGATACAGGTAGCCTAGTTGACATGGAGACAGAGACAGAACTTTCACGGGCAAGTGCAACAGATAAAGAGGCCACGGAAATAAGGGCAGCGAACGATATCTTTAGTCTGACCACGCAGGCGCGTCCATCGTTCTGGTTCTATGTTCCCTATTCGTTAGAAACAACGGTACTAGAGTTTGTTTTGCTAGATGAAGACAACAATACACTTTATCGAAACCTTCTATCTAAGGAGACTTCTAACGAGAACTCCACTAATGTTTTCGAGAGTAACAATCATGGCATCATTCAAATTACTCTACCTGACTCTGCTCCAGCACTTCAGCCAGATACGACCTACCATTGGTTCTTTTTAGCTTATTGTCAACATACTCCTAATTTCGTAGAAGGCCGGATAGCGCGGCAATCTCCCTTATCTACTGATAGTGCTGAGGCCCTAATGGTTGCTTCTCCTAGAGAACAAGCGATGTTCTATGCACAGAATGGCCTTTGGCAAGAAACGTTGACATTACTAGGTGAACGATACAGAGAAAATGCAACAGATCTTGAGATCTTGAGAGATTGGCAAAGTTTACTGAAATCCGTAAATCTAGAGCACCTGTCCGAACAGCCACTGCTAGATTGTTGTGAGATGGAATAGTACTTTGAAGCGGCCGTATGGCACTGTGAAGCAGGCGCATGAAGCGGCAGTGAAAATTTCTCTTGACTATTCGCTTTTACCCCACTGGCCGCTCACTTTTTATACTGGCCGCGGGGTTTGATCTTTTTCGCTGCCTTCTATATCCATCTTCCATTTTGATAGCCAGTGTCGGGCTTCCCTACACAGAGAGATATCTTGCCGGTAAAATGTGTTCTTCGTCACTAATATGAGAAGATCTTTGGATAGTTCAATTCGAAGATGAATGGCATCGTCAAAACGCCGAAGAAAGCAAAGGCATGGAAGTTCCCTTAGAGGCGAACTCAACGATTTGGTACGTGGGCTCTGCGGTGGCTTTCTATTTGGTATTCCTCTGCTCTATACGATGGAGGTTTGGTGGATTGGCTCATCGGTATCGCCTCCTCAGCTAGCAGGTGTGCTGCTAACAACGCTGTTGGGCACTTATCTATTGAGCCGGACGGGTGGCTTTCGTAAATCGCAGGTAACAACTGAAAGAGAAGCAATTGAGGATGCGATAGAAGCACTCGCCCTTGGCATTGTTTGTGCGCTGTCAATGCTAGTTATCTTCCGCCAAATCACCTTCGATACTCGCTTAAGTGAAACCATTGGTCAGATTGTTTTTGAGAGTGTTCCTTTTTCTTTTGGCGTTGCGCTTGCTAATCAATTCTTACGGAATGCCGACAGCTCAAAAGAGTCAGACTCATCCCCTGCTGCTCAATCAGAATCTCCCCAATCAGAACTTAGTGAAATGGATCGTCTTTTTCCTGAAGATAACCTAAACGAAACCATTTCAGACATTGGTGCAACCTTACTCGGCGCGCTGATCGTAGCCTTTAGCATTGCCCCAACCGATGAAGTAACTGTGCTGGTGGCTGCTATCGATGGACCTTGGCTGATGCTTATGGTTTTTGTCTCACTTTTACTGTCTTACGGCATTGTTTTTCAGGCCAATTTCACCCGACAAGAACAACGTCGTCTCCAGTCTGGCCTTTTTCAAAAGCCAGTGAGCGAGACCGTCTTTTCTTATTTGCTTTCGCTGAGCGCAGCAGCGCTAATGCTAGGCTTTTTTGGGAAAATTGATATCAGTGCCTCAGTCGATCTCGCTTTCAAACAAATATTGATTTTGGGTCTGCCTGCCACTATCGGCGGTGCCGCCGGGAGACTAGTCGTATGAGCCAGTTAGACTCAGACAAATCAGGCTCGCGCCAGCCAGACTCTCAATCTTTGACTGAACAGGTTAGCTTCTTTTTAGCTCTAGCTATTCTGCTCATCATTGTTAGCTGTGTGGGCTATCTGTGGGTGAGTGATCGCACCCAGTCTCCCTCTATTTTAGAAATATCTACTCGCAGCACCGAACAGCGCCAAGCTAGCTACTACGTTCCTTTCACTGTTACCAACCTCGGTGGCACAACTGCTGCTACAGTCCAAATCATTGCTGAACTTCGCATCGATAACGAGATTGTTGAATGGGGTGAGCAGACTATAGACTTTCTCTCTCGAGACGAAGAAGCCGAAGGTGCCTTTGTCTTCGTTCGCAACCCCAGTGACGGTGAGTTAACTGTTAGAGTCGCAAGCTACTCAGCTCCATAGACCTTCTACTGCAACAGTTCAATTTAGTAGAAAGTGAGTTGTTGGCTATGTGTTTTAAGCTATGTGTCTTGATACGTTCCCTAACTCAAATGGGCACTAATTATTCTTACTAATTATTCTTGAAGTGCTCGAACTCATATCTGTAGAACAGTCGCTGTAGTCGCTGAAGCCCATAGCCCAGCGCCATCAGTAATCCAGCTAGAACCAGAGCAATCCAAAATTCTGTAGGCGGCATCGGCCATCTGCTTGCTACTGTTGGATCTAGAGCGGCCTGGAGTGCAGTTGTCCTTGCATCTACCATCAGCGCTATTCCAAATAAGAAGATAGCTGCCCCATAGGCTATCCGACGCACCCAGCCTATTCGAGAGCGCGCTGTTTGACACACCTGGCAGTTCTTCGTGTGGGTATGCCATACATCAAAGACTCGCTCCTTGTTGACATCAACAGGGGGCAACGTAGATGATGCTGGCCAAGGCACTCCGCCGCCCGCTCGTTTTGCTAGCCACTGCCGAAAGGCAATCACCATCTTGTCCTGCGGATTAGGCGTATAAACCTCTCGAATCCAAGATTTTCGTTGGGATTCTCGCTGGGCGACTATCTGTTCTTGATAGTGCAAGAACACCATATCCTGATGTAAAAATAGCGAGGCTAGGATATGGCTGAGCCAGGTTGGCATTGGCAGCCCAAAGAACGCTAATCCTTTCGGCGTTTTACCCGTGCTATCTTTCACTAGAATTTGCTGACCGATATGTCGGCACTGGCCGGGCAAAGTTGGAGTCGCGTACAAAACTAAAATCAGCTGGGCACTACCTTCGAACTCAGTTGAGATCCGCATCAGACAAGGCGGCTGGAAATCGTGAGTAACCGTAGAGATGGTGTCCGGCGTCGGCGTGACGCTATAGGCAAAGCCACCTTGGGTTGTGACTTCTCGAAGCTGCGGCATGTCATAAAACTTGGGGCCAGTATAGCGATCGCCTACCAAGCCATGATGAGATACGGGCACATGGGCTGGGTCAGACACATTCTCCATGAAGAAATCCCAACCATAAGCTAAGTCGCGAAAGTTCCAACTGGCTCTAACTACTCTATTCGAATCGCTATCTAGTTCAGGCACCGTGCGAGGAGCCCGCTGCTGGCTAGCTTGTTGCGCCGCCGCGCTGGAGTCTCCCCACACCCAGATCAGTCCTTGGCGTTCTTGGGTAGGATAGGCGGCTACCGCTGAGCGGGGATCGTTACAATATTTGGCTTCGGTTTTTAGGTCTTTAGATTGAGGAATGCGATCGCACTTTCCTGACCCATCAAAGCGCCAAGCATGATACGCGCATAATAGTCTGCCATCGGCTTCTATCCGCCCTTCTGACAAAGGCGCCAGGCGATGAGGACAGGCATTTTCAAAGCAGCGCCAGGTGCCCGTTCCATCACGCCAGAGCACAACGTCCTTGCCCAAAAGCTGCATAGCATGAGGCCGCTGCGGGTCTAGATAGTCAGCGACTGCAAGTGGATACCACTGCTGTGTCCACTGAAAAGACTCTTCGGGGGATGAGTCTCTCACCAAAGCTGACTCATCGTATGAAGGACTTTCTACCTTCGCCTGGGTAGGCCGAACATCTAGTTTATCCACAGCATTTGCCATAGCATTAGGGAGTTAGTTACGCACATGCTGCTCATTATATCGATCACTGCTTGTTGGGTATTGCGTGTCGCGTACCCGTGCTGGGTACGACATGTTGAGCGCCATAGAGATGTAGCCGTAGGCATAGGGAAAGTGAAGAGGAAGGTGGTGTCGTAATTCAAAGCGGCCAATCCAAAGCGATAAGTAAGCTGTTCTATCTCTG
This sequence comes from Synechococcus sp. PCC 7335, assembly GCF_000155595.1. Taxonomy (NCBI): domain Bacteria; kingdom Bacillati; phylum Cyanobacteriota; class Cyanophyceae; order Synechococcales; family Synechococcaceae; genus Synechococcus; species Synechococcus sp. PCC 7335. Next base: position 2,245,764 of record NZ_DS989904.1, read on the forward strand.
CTTGAGCCCAGTGGTGATTCGCGCTTAGTTGCAATCCGCTTTATCTAATGTCGATGGCCGAAGCCCCGGCGACCAAACCCCCGACGACGGAAGCCCCGCCGTCCAAAGCCTCGGCGACCAAACCCCCGACGCCTGAAACTTCGACGTCTAAACCTGCGATGTCCTTTGCTTTGACTTACCTCTTCGACCTTGGTCTTTTGATTTCCTGTTTGGTATTTAGGATCTGTTGCTTCGTAGGGGGTTTCAGAAGCTGTTTTTTGAGCTGCTAGCGGTTGAGTTGCTATAGATTGAGTGTCTTTGAGGGCCAGAGCGGCTGGTGCGGTTGCGCTTAGTATTGAGCCGAACGTAGCTGTTAGAGAAATTGTTGTCGTGAGTAAAATTTGTTTCATTAGGTGAACCTTTGACGCGATGGTCAGATCGCTTGTTACTTCTTAATCATGTCAAGGGTCCTAAGGGAGCGAATGATAATAGGCTGAGCGGGTATTAAAGAATAGTTAAACACTTTCATGGCACACGACTAGATTGACGTCTTAATTACAATCCGTGTTGCCTGAAATGCGCTACTTTGGGGATTCGGTGACAATCATTTTCTACGACGATATCTATGCAGCCACCTAGCCGCCAGTTTAGTCATAAACCTAGTCACAAACACATCGTTTTAACTTCTCATACTGGGAACTTAAAAGCGCAGCCACTGTCGATTAATTGGGGCCATCCTAATCCCAATGAGCGGGGGCCGATCATTGCCACGCTAGGAAATCGCAGCCATCGCAACGCTATCGGCACCCATTCAGGTGGCTATGCGATATATCGAGCGCTAGCGATCGCTAGTGGCACCTTAGACCATGATCATCGCGCTGATCTTACTAACACATCACCTACTGTCTCTATCGGTCCTCACCCTAGCTGGGGCATGCCGAACAAGATTGTTTCCCTCGACCCGTTTGGAACGCTTGATAACAATCTGTTTGCAGAACTCAGGGAAAAAGGCTATGACATCCGCCCCTCCATTGCAATCACGAAAGCTCACATCAACATTCCTGAGTTACAAGAAGCGGTAGCAAGTGGGCGAGTGCAGATCGATGGCAAAATCATGAACCAAAAAGGTGAACTCGTGGTGACTAAAGCTGCGATCGAGCCGGTTTGGTATCTGCCAGGCATTGCTCAGCGGTTTGGTGTGGAAGAAAGTGACTTACGACGAACCTTGTTTGAACAAACTGGCGGCATGTTTCCTGAACTGGTCACTAGGCCCGACCTGCAAGTGTTCTTACCGCCTATTGGTGGACTTACGGTCTATATTTTAGGTGATATTGACGCGATTACAGCTCCAGATCGTCCGCTGGCTGTACGCATTCATGATGAGTGTAACGGCTCTGATGTGTTTGGCTCTGATATTTGTACCTGTCGTCCTTATCTGGTTCATGGCATCGAGGTTGCTGTATCAACCGCGCAAGCAGGCGGTGCAGGGGTAATTATCTATGCGCGCAAAGAAGGAAGAGCGCTAGGGGAAGTGACTAAGTTCTTGGTGTACAACGCGCGCAAACGTCAGGAAGGGGGCGATCGCGCTGATACCTACTTTACGCGCACTGAATGCGTTGCCGGCGTTCAAGACATGCGATTCCAAGAGCTGATGCCCGATGTCATGCATTGGTTGGGCATGACCCGAATCGATCGGTTTGTTTCTATGAGTAATCTCAAGTACGATGCCATCGTTCAGTCGGGCATTGAGATTGTTGAGCGCATTTCCATACCTGAAGATCTAATTCCAGCAGATGCCCAGGTTGAAATGAATGCGAAGATGGCGGCAGGCTATTTCACTGAAGGTGCAGTGCCCGATGAGACTAAACTGAGCCAGACTATCGGTCGGCAATACGAGGACGGTGCGGGGGAAACACCATGACGATTGTAGAAAAAACCGTCAGCCGAACTCAAGAACAGAGTGTAGAACAGGCGGCGATCGCTTACTTGCAGACCCCACAGGCAATTCGCGAGCGCGCCCAGCAGTTATTTAAGCTATGTCAGAGCGATCAGCTAGAGCATTTTGCCTGCAATCTAGACAAGCTAGACGAAGTGGCCGCTTATGTTGTATCCACCACTCAAAAAAACTATCCTGATTTCGATGTTCCTTTTCACAGCCGGTGGCGGCACTTCGACGTCGGTGGTGTTCCTCGTCTAGCGAGACTAAACCAGGCGCTGGAGAAGCAGACACCACCATCTGACTCATTGACGGGTTCCTTTCAAATAGCGCGATCGCAAATTGATCTGGCCGTTGTTAGCGTTTTGTTAGATGCTGGAGCCGGCAGTCAGTGGCGCTTTCACGATTTAGTTAACCTAAGAGATGCTCAGCAGCCCTTGCAGCGCTCAGAGGGCCTTGCCGTCGCTAGTCTTTGCGCTTTTGAACAAGGTCTTTTTTCATCTGATTCGGCTGCGCCCTATCAGGTCGACGCGGCTGGTCTGCAAAACCTTACCCAAGCGAAGCTTGCTCAAGCTTTTCAAGTGAGCCAAGATAATCCGCTGATTGGCCTTTCTGGTCGTTTAAACCTCTTGCAAAAATTGGGAGAAACCTTAGAAAACCTCAGCGATCTGTCCAACCCGGCTTTAGCTAGACCGAGTGATCTGTTGGATCGTTGCATCTTGGGTCGTCAAGTAGCTCACGCTGTGGAAGATCAAGACCAAGAACAGAAAATTGAGCTAGATGCGGGTGCACTATTGAGCGAAGTATTAACTAGCTTTGGCGCAATCTGGCCGGGTCGAATTGCGATCGCCCAAACAAACCTGGGCGACGTTTGGCCCCATCCCCAACTTCCTGACACATCATTAGGCACTAACTTAGTCCCCTTTCACAAGCTTTCCCAGTGGCTAACCTATTCGCTGGTCGAACCGCTAGCAACCGCAGGTGTAACCGTGACTAACCTAAAGGCCCTCACTGGACTCGCAGAATATCGCAACGGCGGACTTTGCCTTGATATGGGACTCCTCTTACCGAAGCATTCAGGCGTCACCGATACATCGCACGCACCCGGCTCGCCCGTGGTCGTAGAATGGCGAGCGCTCACTATTGTCTTGCTAGATTTAATTGGTGATCGCGTTCAACGATTGTTGGGTAAATCCCCTGAAGAGCTACCTTTAATCAAGGTGCTAGAAGGCGGTACCTGGGCCGCCGGACGACAAATTGCCAAGCAGCTCAGACCCATGGGGGCGCCCCCAATTACAATTCAAAGCGATGGCACCGTCTTCTAGCTGAATTGTCTCTTCTAGCTAGTCCTCTAGCCAGCCAGTCTTCTAGTCAGTTTTCTAGCCAGCTAGCTTTCTAGCTAAACAGTCTTCTTGTTAAACATCGGCGTACAGCCCTCATGAACACCCAAGCCACCCTCATCGAGCATCCTCTGATTCAGCATAAGTTGACGCTCATGCGGCAAAAGGATACTAGCACCGCGAAGTTTCGAGAACTCCTGCAAGAGATCAGCATGTTGCTAGCCTATGAAGTTACTCGCGATCTACCCCTAGAGAGCGTCTCTATTGAAACCCCCTTTTCTACGATGGATGCTCCGATGCTAACCGGGAGAAAGCTGGTCTTGATCTCAATTATGCGAGCGGGGCAAGGTATCTTAGACGGCATGCTCCAGCTAATACCATCGGCTAGGGTTGGCCACATTGGCCTCTACCGGGATCCTAGAACGCTGGTGCCCGTAGAGTATTACTTCAAAGTCCCTCACGATGTTCAAGAGCGCCAGATGCTGATTGTGGATCCAATGATTGCCACTGGAAATACGGCGATCGCAGCCGTCTATCGCCTCAAAGAAACCCAGCCGCAGTCCATCAAATTCGTCTGTTTGCTGGCCTCTCCCGAGGGCATCGCCAACTTCTACAAAGAGCACCCTGATGTGCCTATCTTCACCGCTGCTATTGACGATAAGCTAGATGAACATGGCTACATTGTGCCAGGGCTAGGAGACGCAGGCGATCGCATGTTTGGCACCCAGTAGTTTCTACGAGACGGGAGTATGCGCTAGCTAAACTGCTTAAACGATAAGAAAAAAACGCCTACAAAACACAAGGCTTTGAGGCGTTTTCTAGTTTAGCTAACAGGTATTCCGTATTCAGCTAATAGGTCATTAACTGACCAGTTTACCCGGCTGACTACACAGCAGCAGCAGTCTTGACTTTTGCGTCTAGTTCACCAGCTTCATACTTAGCTGCAAAGACTTCAACGCCGACCTGCTTGATCTTAGAAGCATTACCAGCAGTGCCGAATGCTTCGTAACGATCAGTACAAACCTGCTTCATGTACTTAATAGAAGGCTTGAGGAAGTGACGAGGATCGAAGTTCTTTGGATCCGCTTCAGCCGCTTCGCGAATAGCTGCTGTAATTGCCAAACGGTTGTCGGTGTCGATATTCACTTTGCGAACGCCGTTCTTGATGCCTTTCTGAATTTCTTCGACAGGGACGCCGTAAGTTTCAGGAATAGCACCGCCATGAGCGTTGATCATCTCTAGCCACTTCTGAGGAACAGAAGAAGAGCCATGCATGACCAAGTGAGTATTTGGCAGCCGCTTGTGAATCTCAGCAATCCTATCAATCGCTAGGATTTCGCCAGTCGGCTTACGAGTAAACTTGTAGGCACCGTGGCTAGTACCGATAGCAACTGCTAGCGCGTCTACCTGAGTCGCTTCTACAAATTGAGCCGCTTCTTCAGGGTCAGTCAATAGCTGATCCTTGTCGAGCTTACCTTCGAAGCCGTGGCCGTCTTCTGCTTCGCCTTGACCGGTTTCGAGTGAACCTAGACAGCCTAGCTCACCTTCTACGCTCGCACCGATAGCATGAGCTACCTTAACGACTTCGCGAGTGACATTAACGTTGTAATCAAAGCTTGCAGGTGTTTTGGCATCTTCTTTGAGCGATCCGTCCATCATGACGCTAGTAAAGCCATTGCGGATTGCTGAGTAGCAAGTCGCTGGGCCGTTACCGTGGTCTTGGTGCATAACGACAGGGATATGAGGATAAGTCTCAACCGCTGCCATTACGAGGTGGCGCAAGAAATTTTCGCCTGCGTACTTCCGTGCGCCCCGTGAAGCTTGCAAGATAACTGGGCTATCTGTTTCGTCAGCAGCCTGCATAATTGCCAGGATCTGCTCTAAGTTGTTTACGTTGAATGCAGGAATTCCGTAACTGTTTTCAGCCGCATGATCGAGCAGCAGCCGCATTGGTACCAGCGCCATTCCATATCCTCCTAATTTTGTCTGCGAGATGGTCAACCCACCTGCTTTATCTAAAGTGTTACCTAAAGTTGCGATAGGTGTAGGTTCTTATCAATTTAATAGTAAGTCAAAACATAAACCTCTGACGATTTGTTTTGCCAAGAGCGTTGGGTTGAGTTTGAGCGGGTAGGCTCATGAATCAAAAAAACGTTGCAAGGTCAAAGGCTACACAGCGTTTCCTAACTAGGATAGATTTTCTTCTGGTCAAAGTAATTTCTACGTTTTGTAGAGTGCGTATGCCTGGCAATGTTTTGCGCTATACCTTGTGAAAAGCAAACAGGTATGAACAACAAGCTACAAAGACTAAAGCTAAGACTAAAGCTATAAAGGCAAGCTATAACAGTAAAAAATGGGTCGCCTGGGATTCGAACCCAGGACCAGTCGGTTAAAAGCCGAATGCTCTACCACTGAGCTAGCGACCCCCATTTACGGCTGGGTAACTGCTGTGAGGTGTTTGCAGCAGTATTTTGTCATCCCCGCACGGGTTCTAAATGTAGCATACGGACTGAACGCTATCGCAAGTTTTTTGAAAAAGCTATTTCTGCCCGAGACAAAGCTATTTCTCTGCTGCTGATTCAGAATCAGTGGAAGCGTTTGCCGGTGACTCGACGTGCTTCTGGACGTGCTCTATGTACTGGGCATCGATGAGGAACTTGCCGCCTGTGAAACGAACGCCTAGATAGCCGCCAGGTTTTCGACTCAAAATTGTACCTTCCTCCCCAATCTCGACGAGATCGGGGGGGCGAAGCATTGGCATGGTCTCGGCGCTTTTGAGATAGGGGGGACGGGTATGGAGGCGAACGCGATCGCCAACGCTAAATGAGGTCATAGGGAAGTGGAATAGGGTTAGGGAACTTGCCAGATGCGCTGATGGTATTTCTCGGGCTGGGCGTAGGGGTCCGGGCTGGACTGATTGGGGTGATGGTGATGGCCGTGGTCGTGATGGCCGTGGTGATGGCCGTGGTCGGTGTCACCTTTGGCGGCCAGACGAAACTTGCAGGCTTCGCAGTTCATAGCAACTTGTCCGAGTTGGGTTTCAATCTCTCTATCGCGCAAAACTTGCAAGAGCAGTGGATGAATGCCCATTTCGGGCAGGGTGACAATTTCGACCTGGGGAGTAAGGCGCTGCTGCTGGGCAGCGATCGCCCCAATTTTTTCCATCAGCACGCCGGTAAACATAAAGTAGGGCAATACGATGATGCGCTTAGGCTGGTAGAAGTGCGATCGCCGAAACCCTTCTTCTAGTCTAGGGTGGGTGATGCCGATGAAACAGGTTTCTACGGTGTGATAGCCGCTACCTTCCCAAACCATGCGAGCAAGTTTGTAGACGTCGCCATTAGCGTCAGGATCGCTAGAGCCTCGACCGATGAAGAGCAAGGTCGTCTCTTCGCGGGTGATGCGATTGGGATTGTTTTCAGGAGTATCTAGTAGAGCGAGGCGAGCCTTCCATAGATCTAAGATGGCCGGGGTGATGCCAAAGTGACGACCGTAGTGAAAGGTCAAGTTTGGGTGGCGTTTCTTCGCGCGGTCTAGCTCATTGGTGACATCGAATTTGTTATGCCGAGCAGCGAACAACAAAATGGGCAAGACGGAAATATCGGTATAGCCTTGTTCGACACACTGGTCTACGCCCACCTGGATATTAGGCTCGGTAAGTTCTAGAAAGCAGGGGATGACCGGACGCGATGGATCTAGCTGATGATAGATACTGGCAAAGTCAACCAGGTCTTGACGGCCCTTAGGATTGCGGGTACCGTGGCCTACCATTAATAGGGGACGCTGGATCGAAAGTGGCGGAAGCTTAATCGGCTGAATAGAGTCATCCGGAGCGCTGTTGGTCGTAACTTTAGCCGCTGCTGATAGATTTGATAGCGATGAAAACTGTGTAGTCAGCGTGTCAGATGTTTGGATGAATGCCATGTAGATTTGCTCGGGTGCCGCGCAAGCTTCTATGTTGGTGAACTTAGTAATTTTATCGCCTGCGAAAAAAATCGGATAGGCTCGCTACATGACTTTACGAGAGCAGGTAAGCCAGCTACGAGAGCAAACAAGACAGATCATCGACGGCAAAGAGTCGGTGACAAGTCTGGCGGTGAATGGCTCGATCGCCTTCTTGATTCTCTTATCTGCTGCCCTCTTCGCTATTCAAACCTATTCTCTGCCTACGACTGTCCAGCGTGCTGTCAAAATTACCGATCAGGTCATCCTGGCGCTGTTCACCCTTGAATATCTACTGCGGCTGTGGTCTGCCGAAAAGCCCATCCGTTTCTTCTTCAGTCTGTATGGCCTGATCGACCTGGTTTCTATTCTGCCATTCTTGCTAAGTGCATTGGATTTCCGCTTTCTCCGACTGATTCGATGGCTACGAATCCTTCGGCTGGCTCGCTTTTTCGAGAAGAGGACGTTATTTAACCGAATCAGCGGCTACGAAGGTTTGATCTTTGGCAAGATTTTGTTCACCCTATTTTCGATCATCTTTATCTATTCCGGGGCGATTTATCAGGCAGAACACAAGGCGAATAGTGATAACTTTGCCACCTTCTTAGATGCGGTTTACTTTGCGGTAGTGACGATGACCACCGTTGGCTTCGGTGATATCACCCCCACATCAGAGCTGGGCCGAGGACTAACCATCATGATGATCATGACGGGCATTGCTCTGATCCCCACTCAAGTTGGCAACTTCATTCAACAGTTCACTAAAGTGCAAAACTCGCTCCGAATTACCTGCACTAACTGCGGGCTGCTCGGTCACGAGGAAGATGCTCAATACTGTCGTCGCTGTGGCGCAGCGCTACCTAAGAGTCCGAAGACGGCTGAAGTGCCGAACTAGGAAGCTTTGAGTATCACTTAGTGTGTAAACATTCAACGAATGTAGATATCTCTTCAATAAATAAAGATCTCTTAAAGATCCCTGCATTTTTCGTGCATATAGTATCGGTTTTGATCGTCGGTGCTAGATAATCTGTGGGTGAATGAATATCTGCGAACGTGCCGCCTAACGATGCCAAAGGCGACCACGTTAGCGGTTCTCTATATGAGTATATTTTTCCAATTCAGAGTGCATCCAAACTTCTGAGTTCTACGTACACGTAGGACTGAGCATACTCAGCTACGCTGGCAAACATATCAAAATAAGTTGATTTCGGAGCGTATCTCATGAGCGTGCATTGCGAGATTCTTATGACAAAAATTTACTTGAGTTAATAAGTTGTAGATTAGGAGACAACCAGATGGCAACAGCAACGCTTTCTACCTCCGGTGGCGATGGCGGCCTTACTGTACTACTTGATTCTTACGGTGCTTTTGGATCTCTCGGACCGGGTGGGAATGCCACATACGATCCGATTGGTACCATCGACGAGGCAGGAACAACCTTTGAATCAGCAGTAGCTATTCGGATTGGAGATTCAGGGGGTCGCACCTTTCTCTCTAGTTCAGGTATTGGCAGCTCTGGGAACCTAGGCGATGTTAGTTTCGTTAGTAGCGATGGAACAACGGCTGAAAGTAGTTTTAGCTTCGGCGACCTCAATTTTGATCTAGATCAGGTCGTTAGCGAAACGTTTCAAGGCGGTAATCGAAGCGGCAGCCTACTTACGCAGACTTACGAGATTACCAACTCTGGTTCTACAGCGATTTCCTTTGAGTTGATTCGCTACATAGATGGCGATTTATTATTTGACGGCAGCCTAGTCGATGGTGGTGGTCGGCTAGTCAATGGTACTCAGGAGATTTTATTTGAAACAGATCAGGCGGGTCAGCCGGATACCTCGACGACCTTTTTTGGCATTACGAGCGAAGGTGGTGACGCCAGTGGTTCAGGCCGCTTTGAGGTTGATGCTTTTCCTGGATTGCAATCACGCATCATCACGGGAACAGAGCTGGACGATACTGTTACGGGTGATGGTCCCGACGCTGACCAGTTTGTAGAAGCTGGAGCTGGCTACGACATTACCCTGGCTTTGCGAAACAAATATGTACTCAACCCAGGCGAGTCAACTATTTACACCACTAATACTATTTTTGGCTCAGGGGCGCCTGAAGACGTTCCCAATCTTGATTACGCCTTATCTGGTGCTCCTACCAGCCTAGTCGAAGGTAATAGCAGCGCTCAGCAAGTTGTCTTTACCGTTACTCGCTCTGGAGCGACACAAGAAGTCAGCTCTGTAGACTATGCCATTAGTGGTACGGCAGCCAACGGGTCAGACTACAGCAATATTGGTGGAACCAGCGGTGCTAATAATATTACTGGGACTATCAACTTCGCTGCGGGCGAAACCACAAAAAGCATCACTCTCGATGTTACAGGCGACACCGATATTGAAAGCGACGAAACTATTGAAGTTAGTTTGAGCAACGGTACCTCACCTGGAACATCGACTATCAGTGAAAGGGATGCAACAATAACCATTCTCAATGACGACCAAAACCGGGCTCCTAGCGCCGGAGACGACGACTCCACTACCAGTGAAGGTGTAGCAGTTTTAATCGATGTACTAGACAATGACAGCGATGCTGACGGAGATGAGTTAAGAGTTGAAATCGTAACAGAGGGTCGTAACGGCAGCGTCACCCTCAATTCTGATGACACAGTCACCTATACGCCCAACACCGGATTTAGTGGTAGGGATACTTTTATCTATGAGATCAGCGACGGTGAACTGACTGATAGTGCAACAGTTACAGTCGATGTCAGCCCTTCATCTAGTGGAAGCATTGCTGGTAAGGTGTGGAACGACCTAGATGGTGATGGGTCCTCTATCGGAGAACCTGGGTTAGGAAACGTACAGGTTTATATAGACGCAAATAATAATGGTGCTCTAGACGATGAGGAATCTGTAGAACTAACAGATGACAACACAGGTAGCTACAGATTTGAAAATCTGGAAGCAGGTAGTTATGTAGTTAGAGAAGTTGTACCTCAAGGGTTCTCTCAGACGTTTCCTATCGGTAGTGATCGGCCCACAGGAGATGGCTTCGCTGATGCTCTTCTAGAGTACTTCGACAGCGGAGAAGGGCCACAGGCAGGCCCATACGGAATTGATACAGATGGTCAAGTCGTTGTTCCAGTAAGTGCAGATGTTGTCTTAGGTAGTGACGACTCGGATGCGCTTTCTCTGCCTAGGGGTTCTTTTGTAACTGTTGGTTTTACAGATGAGGCGGTTGTAGACGGGCCAGGAGATGACATCTTTGTCTTAGAGAGCGGTGCAGCGGGAGACCAAGCAGAAATCTTCGTCAGTTCAAATTTGGAAGATTTTGTCTCACTAGGTGTAGGCGATGGGGGCAGAACTTCTAGCTTTGACCTCTCAGACATCGACTTTATCGAGCCTGTCCGAGCAGTGAAGATCGTGGGCCTTGACAATAGGGGAGAATCTCCTGGTTTTGACGTAGTCAACGTTCGAGGATTGCCGGAAAGCGTCGCAAGCCCTGATTTCTATACGATAGATCTATCGGAGGGTGAGACTGTCGAAAGCGTTGACTTTGGTAATACCGAGGTTGAACCACCTTCTGGGCCCTTAGAAGTAACAATTAGCTCTCCTAGCAGAATTGGAGCAGGCGGAACTGATTTTGTTACGGTGACTTACACGAACAGAGGTGATACAGACCTGACAGCTCCTCTGCTCGAACTGTCGGCTACTGGTGCGAAGCTTGTACCTATTGGTGGAACAGAGTTTTCTGAAGACTCGATTCAGTTCCTAGGAATTAATGACGAAGGGTTAGCGGGTGTGCTGCCTGCGGGAGCGAGTAATAGCTTTGTTGTCGAGTTTCAGTCTACGGCAGATGCTGGTCAGCGGATTGATTTTTCTGCTAGCACAGTTGATCCTGAAGAAGTTATTGATTGGGACGGACTGAGAGAGACGCTTAAGCCTGACTATCTGACTGACGAGGCTTGGGATGCAACGTATGATAACTTTGTCATATCTGTAGGTACGACAGCGAAAGACTATGAGACACTCTTAGCACAAAATGCTAGCTATCTGTCTGAACAAGGCGAGTATGTTGCTGATGCTGGTCGATTGGTGGGCTTTGAATTTCAGCAGGCTAGTGATTATCAAGCGTTGGCCTTACGTAATAGCTTAGGGTCTTTTGGAAGAGGCCGATTTTTCATTGGTGATAATCAGGCTGAAACCGATGCGGAGGGAAATGTTTCTGTCATCAACGCAGGTGCTAGACGATCTTTTACCCTTCAATCGGATGGAACATACGCTTCTACTGCTGGCGACTTTGGTTCTCTGGTCAGAACTGATGATGGGTTGTTGCTGACGGAACAGAGCGGGACAACTACTCAGTTCACTGCTGATGGACAACTAGATTTCCTTGAGGATACTAACGGGAATCGTATTGTTGCAGAATATAACAGTGGCGAACTGACAGAGCTTGTCGCGTCGAATGGAGATAGTACTACCTTCGTCCGTAATTCCGATAGCTTCATCACGCAAGCAACGGATTCTCTAGGTAGGACAACTACATACACGTATGATGGAGAGCTTTTGGCTAGTGTTACTGCCCCGGAAGGAACAACTAGCTATACATACAACAACGATTTTGCAGTCACCTCAGTTACCGATGGGAATGGAACACAAGTTAATTTTGAGTATGACGACCGTGGCAGGCTAGTTAGAGAAAGTATTGACGAAGGTGAGGAGTCTATCACCTATGACTATGGGGAGAACGGTGAGGTCACTGTTACAGATGCAAGCGGCGCTGAAACGCAACTATTCTTGAACGATAGGGGCCAGGTAAGTCAGCTTACCGATGCTTTGGGCCGTACGCTGAGACTGAACTATGACACAGCGGGTAACGTTGTTGGTATTGACGCACCTGAAGGTAGTGACCTTGGTTTTGTCTATGACGATAAGGGAAATCTGATCACTCAGATAGATCCGTTGGGCCAGCGGACAGAGTTTATCTATGAGCCTAGTTTCAATTCGCTCTCCAGCGTAACCGATGCTAGAGGAAATGCCATCTCCTATGCTTATGATGAGTCGGGTAATTTGACTAGCATCGGCTACGCCGATAGCAGTTTTGAGAGCTTTGGCTATGACGACGACGGCAACGTCACTCGATCCGTGAACCGGAGAGGACAGACGATTGAATATACGTATAACTCTCGCGGTCAGCTCTTACGGCAGGATAACGCTGATGGCACTTTCTTAGCGTATGCATACGATGACAGAGGAAACTTAGTTTCGGCTGAAGATGAAAAAGGAACTACAGAATTAGAGTATGACTCGGCTGACAGACTGACTAAAATTACATACGCGAACGGACGATCACTAGCTTATACCTACGATGCAGGCGGACGGCGGACTAGCATGACCGAAGCCGATGGTAATCAGGTGAACTATGGCTACGATGAGGCAGGAAGATTAGCAGAACTAACCGATGAAAATGATGATTTGATAGTTTCCTATGCTTACGATGAGGTGGGTCGTTTAGCTAGAGAAGATAATGGAAACGGCACCTACACGACTTACACCTATGATTCAGCAGGGCAGGTCACCAGTATCTTTAACTATGCTCCTAACGATTCGGTTAACTCTAGCTATGTGTATAGCTATGACGCATTAGGACAGCAAACTGGTGTTGCGACACTAGATGGAGAATGGTCGTATAGCTATGATGCAATAGGTCAGCTCACAGGAGCAGTTTTTGCTTCTACTAATCCTGATATTCCAGACCAAGATCTAAGCTACGCCTACGACGCTGCGGGAAATCGAACTCAGACAGTCGTTAATGGAGAGGTAACAAACTACGTAGCCAATGAGCTAAATCAGTACGAGAGCACTGGCGCAACAGTTTATGACTACGATGCGGACGGGAACCTAATCTTCAAAGCTGATGGTGATAGTAGTTGGATATATGAGTACAACAACGAGAATCGCTTAGTCCGAGTTGTTGAAGATGATGGTAGTGAAACGCTACATGAATACGATGCTTTAGGGAATCGTACAGCAGCAACTTATGACGGTATCCGCACAGAGTACCTTATTGATCCCTTTGGCTTAGGAGATGTGGTAGCGGAATATATCGATGGAGGTTTAGTCGCTCAATACAGTCATGGAATTGGGTTAGTTAATCGAGACGATGGAACAACAGATGCTTTTTATGATTTCAATGCAATCGGGTCTACTGCTGGTTTGACTGACTCTACAGGAACCCAGCTTAATAGTTACACCTACACACCTTTTGGTAGTGAACTATTTGAAATAGAAACTGTAGAAAATTCGTTTGAGTTTGTCGGTCAGTGGGGCGTCTCGGAGGAAGCCAACGGACTCGACTTCATGCGAGCTAGATTCTATGACAATAAGGATGGTAGGTTCAACTCTACAGATCCCCTTGGCTTTGCTAGTGGCGACCCTAATCTCTACAGGTATGCTTTCAACATTCCAAACACGTTGATAGATCCCTCTGGCGAAATTATTCCGTTAATTATTGGTGGTGCAATATCTGGTGCAGTATTCAACACTATATTCAGTGCTGCTAGTTCTTTTTATTGTGGAGAGATCCCAACTGGAAGGCAGCTCGCAGGGGCGGCACTTGGCGGCGCAATTGGAGGAGCGATTGGTGGCGTTGCTGGACCATTAGGCGGAACTATAGCGAAAGGGCTAGGAAGAGCCGCTAGCGGAATAACAGGAAAGCTAGCTACTTCTGCAATCTCTGGCATAGGTGGAGCTATCGGACAGGAGGTAGGCGATTTTATCGACCCATCAAGTACCGCTGTTGCGGCGGGAACATCTCTTCTTGGTGGTGCTGCCTCTACTGCAATAAGTGTAAAAGGGATATCAACTCTTAAGCAGAACAAATATTTCGGACCTAGAAGACTCGGTACTTTGTTATCCTCTCCAAACGGAAGACGCATATCAGGTTCTTTAGGTATCTCTGCTATTGTTGCGGGTCTAGGAAATTTCGCTTCAGGTTGTAATGATACTCCGCCTATGATAGAACCGTCTATTCCATATGAGAAAGAAGTAGCTGATAGCTCAACAGATATTAATCAGTCGAATCCGACTCCTAATCCGCCTAATAACCAAGCTCGCTCAAAGGGCGAACCTCATTTAACAACGTTCGATGGTGTCGGCTACGACTTCCAAGGAGCCGGAGAATTTACCCTAGTTAAATCTCTTGAAGGTGACCTCAACATTCAAGTTCGCTATGTAGAAATCGATCCTAGAGTAACTGTAGCGAGCGCCGTTGCAACAATATTAGATGGCAAGCGAGTCGTTATCGACTCTGAAGGCATCGAATTCATCGACGGTCGTCCTGTGGTAAGTCGAAGCAGCGGCTCTGGCGTTGCTAAAGTCACAGTAGATGGTGAAGTTGTAGAAATTCCCAGCGGCGGAAGCATCGACGTTGGCAACAGCAAAATCTTCAGAAGTAGAGGAGAAGAATACACTATTGTTTACGCCGGAGAAGACGGTACTGTCACTGATGGCGATGACCAGCTAATCGTTAATTACCTTAGACCTGGCACCATTAACATTGTAGATGTCGCCCTCGGCGATGAAAAGAAAGAACAAATCGTAGGATTACTCGGTAACCTCAACGACAACGCGGATGACGATGTCAGCCTTCCCGATGGAACAGTTTTAGCTCGCCCTCTGCCCTTCGAAGACCTCTACGGAGACTACAGAGAAGGATGGCGCGTGAAAGACGTTTCAGAATCCCTCTTCGATTACGAAGAAGGCCAAGGTCCAGATACCTTCTATAATCCTGACTTTCCACCGATCAAATTCACCTACGCCGATTTAGATCCTGTCTCAAAAGCCAGAGGTGATGCCGCTGCTCTAGCCGCAGGCTATACCCCCGGCACCTTTGAATTTGAATCAGCCGCCTTCGACTTTGCTGTTACAGGCGATGAAGGCTTCTTAGAAGGTAGCGATACAGATCCCGAGGTTGAGATTGCTCTGTCGATAGATCCAATAGATCCAATAGATCCAGATAAAATTCTTGGCACAGATTTGGACGATATTCTTATTGGTAGCAGCATTGACGACGTGATCGAGGCACTAGGCGGTAACGATATCGCTGCAGGTGACCTTGGAAAAGACACAATATTGGGTGGCCCTGGGGACGACATTCTCAGAGGGGATTTGAATAGTAGAAACTCTCAGGTTGGTATTGGTGATGACGATATCATTCGTGGCGGTGCTGGGCGCGATCGCATTGGTGGAAAAGGCGGTAATGACACCCTCTTTGGTGGCGACGACGATGACCGGATCTGGGGAGACGATGGCGACGACATCATCCGAGGCGGCGCAGGCAACGACACGCTCACAGGCGATGACTTCTCTGGCGGACAAGGGGCTGATACCTTTGTGCTAGCCAGTGGAGAAGGCACCGACACCATCACGGACTTTGAGGTTGACCGTGATCGCATTGGCTTGGCAGATGGCCTGTCGCTAGGCTCGCTCTCTTTTGAAGGTGAAACTATCTCGCTAAACGAGCAAACGCTAGCTGTGTTGACAGGCGTAGATACCACTACGCTAACAGCAGATTCGTTTGTCTCGGTGTAGATCTAGCTGTATGAACTTGACTGCACAAATCTAGATATATGGCTGCATCTTCACGCCATCGCTTGAAGGTGCAGCCTGCAATTAGCTATGCGTAGTTAGCCATATCTTTTTCCAGTTCCTCTAGTCGTTCTTCTAGCCTGACCACCAGCGTTTCTAGATGGCGATCACAGCTCAAAAACGGCGTCTTTCGAGTGATCGATACCAGCTGTGTACTCAAGCTATCTAACTTTCTTTCAGTTATTTCTGTCGGACTTTTGCCAAACGCACTAGAAAAATCGCTCATTCTAAATCCATCGAGTAACGCCTCTATTGAAGACTGTCTTTGCAAATAAGGTCGAATTGGGTACTTAAAATCCATGAGAGAAAATGGCCTTGCCCCGCGAATCGCGTGATAGCGATAGGGGATCTGCACAGACGCGCACCAGTCTTGCCACTTGAACAGTAGTATTTTGGGGCTGGTCCGTACTGGTATCCACGGCACTCTTAGCGTGTCAGCAACAACCGCACCGTGCATCGCCTCGCTAATTAGCACCTTAGTCTGTAAGATCTCAGAGATCGTTGTTTCGATTTCGCCAGTCGGATCGATATAGTGAATGCCGGCTCTTTGGCAAACTTTCTCAAACAGAGGAGAGAGACGATGACGAAAATGCGGCATATAAGAGAACTCGTAGCGACGTTCGGCTTCTTCAAGCGGTTTAAAGTACCGCTTAAGTAAAGCTGCTCCGTCTGTAACTGCTAATGACATTGGTAGGTTCAGCCGTTTAGCTGAGAGCGGACCTCTAACGCAGTAAATCTTCCAATTTGACGGCGGACGAAAGTGAAAGCTTCTCCCGTACCCCGCACCTGTGCTAAAGCAAACGACATCTTCTGCGCTACTGACTAGAGCAGCTGTCTTCTCGTTTAAAAGCGTGCCGATGCCGATCAATAGGGTCTTATCAGATCCGTTGAGTGCAGGTAGCAGACGTGACCACAACCAAGGGTTTAGTTCGTCTCCGAAATTCTTTACAGATGAATGAGCCTGATAGTAGAAGAGTCTCATACTCCTGCTACACCTCTAGCGCCAAACTTGGTAGTGAATGAGCGTCCGGCTGCTTGGAGGAGGTGCGAAACTGCTCAGAAACAAATAGAAAGTTGGTCTCAATGAGGTCATCTATCGCGTTTAGTTCATGGGAGTGGGGCTGTAATAGTGAAAACACAGTCTTCTGTTCTATTATTGCCTTTTCCAAGACAGCAAGATACCCTTTGTATTCTGCACTATCGTGCCAGTGGCTTTTAGTTTTTACCGCTTCTATTGTCTTTGTGTAAAAGTCTTCTACAAACTTGTAGTGTAAGTAGACAACAGAAAAATCTGCTAGCCTCGCGTAGTTCAATAGGTGAGAAGACTTGAGCCGCGTGCCACGACGGGCAAAGAACATTGTTTCTTTGGTCAGGAAACAATTGCGGTCGAAAACTGTCTTGCGGATCCCACCGTGGAAGAACTTCAGGTCTGGATAAATATTCGGCTGAAAACGGCGTACGTAGTTTCTTTGCTTTATATGTTCAATATCGTAGTAGCGAAAGACAGATTCTAGCTCCGATAGCGTCCAGGCTCTTACCTGATTTGAGAGCTGTATCCCTTCTTTTGAAAACATGTCTAGCATTTGTATGCAGACGGCATCGTATTCATGTTGGTTCAAATAGGCTGTGATGTCTTTCAGCTCTCTATCTAGCGGAAAATGAAGAAACTCGTCGATATCGGCCACTACGCACCAGTGACCCCGTCCGCAGGTCAGAATCAAAAAGTTCTTGAAAACGTCAAAGTATCTTCTAAAGGGCTTATGAGAAGAAAATAACGTAGTTTGCTGATTTGCCCTGATAATTTCAGCCGTTCTGTCTGTCGATCCATTATCTAAGAAAAATATATGGCTAAATCCAAGGTTAAGATAGTGTTCGATAAAAGCTTGAATAAGACTCTCTCCATCCTTGACAACGCAGAGGACAACAGCTTTAGATGAGTCCGCAGCGATACGCGCGGGACCATGCGCGGACTGAAGCGATCGCCGTAGTAGCCACAGACGTAAGGTTTTCTTTAGCGGAAAGATAGAAGCGACAACACAAAGCGCTCTAAACAAGGCTCTACCAGCTTTATATCTATCTAACGTTCTTTCAATGATATGCGCCTGTTGTTTAAGCATTAACTGTTTGAGAAAGATAGAGCAGTCACTGAAACGCCTTGATTTCTAGTTCTTCAATAACCTAGCAGGCAACGTTGCTTAGCCTATCAATGTAGAAAAATACTTCATAGGCTTTTGACTTATACCCTCCTATTAACTTCATTTTGTCGTTAGCAATGCAGACAAGTCGCCTCAGTATGAAAGACTGAATAGCTCAAAACCGGTGAGAAAAATTGATGAGTAGCTTCGGCTACTTTTTCCACTCTATTTCTTTTGAACACTATGAGCTTTAGTTCTACTTTCGATCTTGGCACGCTAGATGGTACGAATGGCTTCAAGATTCCAGGCCTAAGTATCGGCGACGACTTAGGCAGATCGCTTAGCAGCGCTGGTGACTTTAATGGCGATGGCATCGAGGATTTGATCATCGGCAACCCAGGGGGCAATGGTCTAAACGATGCCTTATTTTTCTCGGCAGGTGAAAGCTACGTTATCTTCGGCGGCAGTGAAGTCGGCAGTAGCGGTGAGTTTGACGTATCTGCGCTAGACGGTCGCAATGGATTTACGCTCTATGGCGCAGCGGCTCTGGACTCTTTGGGCGCTTCTGTTAGCGGCGTGGGCGATGTGAACGATGACGGGTTCGATGATCTGCTGATAGGTACGCCTGGCGCTGATAAAGGGGAAGCGCAGATTCTGTTTGGCGGCGATCGCTCAAACTTTTTTGATGGCGAACTCGTTGCAGATCAAATTGATGGTAGCAACGGGTTCACGTTTGCGAGTGATGGCAGGTTCGCAGAGTCTTTGGGTTCGGCGGTCAGCAGTGTAGGCGATATCAATGACGATGGCATCGCTGACTTTGTTGTGGGTGCGCCTAGGGCGTTTGCGACGGGCGGACGTGGATTTGATGGTCGCAGCTATGTGGTTTTCGGCGGCGCTGATATTGCTGAGGATGGTCGCCTTAGCACGCTCGATCTTGACGGCTCAAATGGATTTGTTGTGGAAGGAGTCAACCAGCTCTTAGGTGCTTCCGGTAGGGCAGTTAGCGGCATCGGTGACGTTAATGGCGATGGCGCTAATGACTTTATCATCGGGGCCGATGGAACAAGCGGAGATGGGGAGAGCTATGTGATATTTGGCGGCAGCGATGTTGGTAACGATGGCGCGATCGCTTTAGCTGGTTTGGATGGGAATGAGGGGTTTGTGCTGAGAGGCGATGTAGGCAACGCGTTAGGCGGTAGCGACTTAGGCCGTTCTGTCAGCGGCGCAGGCGATATCAACGATGATGGTATTGATGACTTTATTGTTGGCGCACCTCGGCCAAACGGCGGCGCTAACGCTCCAGGCCGTAGTTTTGTTGTTTTCGGACGCCGAAATCTTGGCCGCACAGGGCTGTTGGATGTGACTGAGCTGGATGGCAGCGACGGCTTTGTAATCAACGGCGACAGCGATTTTAGCCAGTTCGGGAACTCGGTTAGTGACGCGGGCGATCTCAACAACGATGGCATTGACGATCTGCTAGTCGGTACTATCTTTTCTCCTTATGGCTACGCAATATTTGGCGATGATGATATCGGACAGGGCGGCGTTTTGAACGTCTCCGATCTAGATGGCGATAACGGTTTTCGTTTCTTCGAGCAGTTCATCAACGCTGGCAAACAGGTTAGCGGCATTGGTGACTTCAACGATGACGGTATCGATGATTTCATCACCGCCGACCCAGATGATAAAACAGCAGGCTTAGCCTATGTGGTCTTTGGTCAAGGTGAGCCGCCCATCGAACCACCCGTCGAGCCACCTGTCGAGCCACCTGTCGAGCCACCTGTGGAACCGCCCGTCGAGCCACCCGTTGAACCGCCTGTCGAGCCAGAGCCACCTATTGAGCCAACACTTCGTGTCTCGAAGTTAGTGGACGCCGATGGAGATGGCACCTTTAGCGCAGAGGAAGTTGAGGCGAATGATGGGCAAGTCACTTTTCAGGTGGAAGTTGTCAATACAGGTGAAGTGGCGATCGCAATTAGTGAAGTTGTAGATAGCGCGTTTAATGATGCCGTTCCGCTTGATCAGCTTGTTGGTCAAACGCTGGCGGCAGGCGAATCTACGGTAGCTACTTACCAGGCAACGTTGTCTAGAGAAGAGGCTATTGTGCTAGGCACTTCTGGAGCAGATACACTGACTGCTGAGCAGTTTCCAGTCACGAATGAAGTGAGTGTTTCTGGAACAGCTGATAGCACCCTAACGGCAACAGCGTCTGGTACAGCGGTAGTGTTAGTCGATGCGAATAGCCTAATTGCTGGTGGCTTAGGCGAAGACACTATCTTTGGGGGTGGCGGTAATGATGTGCTGCGTGGGGATTTGAACTCACGCAAGTCTCAAGTAGGCATTGGTAATGACGATGTGATCTTTGGTGGGGCAGGGCGCGATCGCATTGGCGGTAAGGGTGGCAACGATACCCTCTTTGGCGGCGATGACGATGATCAGATCTGGGGCGATGACGGTGATGACATTCTGCGTGGCGGCTTCGGCAACGATATCCTCATAGGCGACGACTCTTCAGGCGGACAAGGGGCCGATACCTTTGTGCTAGCCGCAGGAGAAGGTACCGATACCATCGTGGACTTTGAGCGCGATCGCGACTTCATCGGCCTGGCAGAGGGGCTGACGCTGGGTTCCCTCTCATTTGAGGGTGAAACTATCTCGTTTGAGGGGCAAACACTCGCTATCTTGACGGGAGTGGATACTACGGGGCTAACCGCAGCTACATTCGTTACTGTTTAGATACTTCTTCTCGGCTAAATTCCTGAGGTATCTCCATCCGATGGCCTGATCTAGTCGAAGCGGATCAGGCCATTATTTTTTTCTGGCTTTTTATCTCTTCAAGCTTAATTCGATTGTTACTTTGCCGAAGGTGTAGGGCTTTGACTGGTTTTTAAAGGCAACAGCGCACCGTTTATTCTGTAGCCTAGCCAAATTAGCCACCCTGTCTGTGCTGGGTCGCTATTGCGTAAGTTACAATTGGTAAACCTTTATTGCAGAAGATGTAAATTTCAGACAGTCGCTCTTCTACTACTGAGCCTTTAACCTCCTGAGCTTTACTTAGCTTACTTATTCAGCCAACCTTTGAGACTCCCTATGAGCCTTCCCATTCGTAACGTTGCCATCATCGCCCACGTAGATCACGGCAAAACTACCCTTGTCGACTCTTTGCTAGAGCAGTCTGGCATCTTTCGCGACAACGAAGCAGTCCCTACTTGTGTCCTTGATTCAAACGATTTGGAACGGGAACGAGGGATCACGATTCTGTCGAAAAATACGGCGGTATACTACGGCGAAACGCTTATTAATATTGTTGATACTCCTGGTCACGCAGACTTTGGTGGAGAAGTCGAGCGCGTATTGGGGATGGTTGATGGCTGCTTGTTAATTGTCGATGCAAACGAAGGCCCCATGCCTCAAACCCGCTTTGTGCTGAAAAAGGCACTAGAGAAAGGGTTGCGTCCAATCGTTGTGGTCAATAAGATTGATCGACCCAGGGCAGACCCCCACACTGCTGTCGATAAAGTTCTCGATCTTTTCATTGAGCTGGGTGCGGATGACGACCAGTGCGACTTTCCTTATCTTTTTGCTTCTGGGCTCGCTGGCTTTGCCAAAGATGAGATGGAAGACGAAGACAAGGATATGAAGCCTTTGTTTGAGTCGATTATTCACCATGTCTCTCCGCCAGTAGGCGATCCTGAAAAGCCACTGCAGCTTCAGGTGACCACGCTCGACTATTCAGATTACTTGGGCCGAATTGTGATTGGTAAAGTTCACAACGGCACCATTCGTCAGGGTGAGCAGTGCGCGCTGGTGAAAGAAGACGGCAAGATCGTAAAGAGTAAAATCTCGAAGCTGATGGGCTTTCAGGGTTTGTCACGGGTAGAGATTCCAGAAGCCACTGCCGGTAACTTGGTTGCAGTTGCGGGTTTTGCGGATGCCAATATCGGTGAAACCATCACCTGCGCTGCCGATCCGCAGGCGCTGCCGCTGATTAAGGTAGACGAACCTACCTTGCAAATGACCTTTGCTGTGAATGATTCGCCGTTTGCTGGGCAAGAGGGAGATTTTGTCACGTCTCGTCAGTTGCGCGATCGCCTCTTCCGCGAGCTAGAAACCAACGTTGCCCTGCGTGTAGAACCTACTGATTCACCTGACAGATTCGCTGTCTCTGGTCGAGGCGAACTGCACCTTGGCATCCTAATTGAGACCATGCGCCGTGAAGGGTACGAGTTTCAGGTCTCTCAGCCGCAGGTAATCTACCGCGAAGTCAACAGCAAGCCCTGTGAGCCGTTTGAGCAGCTGGTGCTAGACGTACCCGAAGAGGCTGTTGGCGGCTGTATGGAGCGTTTGGGTCAGCGTAAAGCCGAGCTACAAGACATGATGGTCTCAGGTGATGGCCGTGCTCAGCTAGAGTTTGTCGTACCCGCTCGGGGACTAATTGGCTTTCGAGGTGAATTTATGCGCGTGACTCGGGGTGCTGGCATCATGAACCACAGCTTTCTGGAGTATCGTCCGATGTCAGGTGAGATTGAGACTCGTCGCAATGGCGTGTTGATTTCATTTGAAGAAGGCGTGGCTACTTTCTACGCGCTGAAGAATGCGGAAGATAGAGGCACGTTCTTTATTGAGCCGGGTACAAAGGTATATAAGGGCATGGTCGTGGGAGAAAACAATCGCCCTCAAGACCTAGAGCTGAATATCTGTAAAGCTAAGCAGCTAACCAACCACCGGGCCGCCTCAGGCGATGAACTTGTTCAATTGCAGTCACCGATGGAGATGGGTCTAGAGCGAGCGCTAGAGTACATTGGCCCCGATGAGATGGTAGAAGTGACGCCTGAGTCTATTCGATTGCGAAAGGTTGGTAAGAAAAAGCTAGCTAAGCGGTAATACGTAAATAGCGCTAGTAGAGCAAAAGGAATAGAGAAAACCCCTTAGCCGCCGTATGGTTCCTGTACGGCGGCTAAGCTCTAGCGTTTAAACCAGAGTTTAGATTAAAGCCATTGCCTCTTCTAGGTTGGAGAAATCGGCAACTATCACAAAGCTACTTTCCGTCAGTGCCGATGCTTGTATTCCGTTAAGAATTGCCAGCGTTTCGTCACTACTTGTTGTACCTAGTAGGGTATTTTCTCCGTCTTGCGTCAGCGTTAAGTCAGTAAACAACAATTCACCTTCGACAAGACCAATCCGGTCAGTGCCGACCTCAAAGTCAAGAAGGGTATCTGTGCCGTCGCCGCTGCCAAAGACAAACAGATCGCTGCCGCTGCCGCTGGAGAAGTTGTCGCCCACAAGGGTGTCGTTGCCGGCGCCGCCCATGATGGTGTCGTTGCCATCGTCACCCCAGATGAAGTCATTGCCAGCGTCACCGCTGAGGATGTCGTTGCCAGATTTGCCGCCGATGCGATCGCTCCCTTCCCCTCCAAAGATAATGTCGTCGCCGTCCATGATGTTGTCTTGGGTAAAGCGGCTGTTGAGGTCGCCACGCAAAATATCGTTGCCGTCGCCACCGAGGATAACATCGTCACCGAGGTTGCCTGCTACCGTGTCGTCGCCACCGAGGGCGTTTTAGATAGTCGACTATTCTTTAGATTCGAGTCGGTTTCTTGAACTCAATGCCGGTTGGTAGAATCCAACGGCGATCGCTCGATAGCCATGAGTCTGTTTACGCTCATATGCCTAAATTTGTGATTAAAGCTTCTAGCCGATGGTCGTCAGTTGCTGATTATCGTGAGCAACAGCTTTAGCGAGACTCAATTCACGCAGTTCTTGGTATTTGCCTTGGTACAGCCTTGGATACAGCAGATTTGACCACAGCTAGCTTTACCGCTATTGGTCGCTATTGGCCGGTATTAGGTAGAGTGGTGAGACACTGATCGATCTACTGACCAGCAATGGATTTATTTGAGCAAAGGCGGCAGGAATTGATTGTTTCTGAAGCGCCTTTGGCAGCTCGGATGAGACCGCGATCGCTCATTGAATTCATTGGCCAAGATGCCATCGTCGGCCCTGGTCGTCTGCTGCGCCGGGCGATTGAAGCCGATCAGCTCTCTTCTCTAATCTTTTACGGTCCGCCCGGTACGGGTAAAACAACATTAGCCAAAGTCATTGCCAATACGACAATGGCGCAGTTTGTTGCGATCAATGCGGTACTCGGCGGCGTCAAAGACATTAGATTTGCCATTGAACAGGCGCAAACCCATCGCGGTCAGTTCGGACGGCGGACAATTCTGTTTGTCGATGAGGTGCACCGGTTTAACAAAGCGCAGCAGGACGCACTGCTGCCTTGGGTAGAAAACGGCACGGTCATTCTCATTGGCGCAACGACTGAAAATCCATTTTTTGAAGTAAACAAAGCGCTGGTTAGCCGTTCTCGCGTATTTCAGCTCAAACCTTTAAACGCAGATGACCTTGAAGCGATTGTTCAACAGGCCCTGAGTGATTCTGAAAGAGGGTATGGCAAGCAAGATATTCTGATTGATACCGACGCGCTAAATCATCTAGTGAATGTGGCAAACGGTGATGCTAGAACCGTATTGAATGCGTTGGAATTAGCGGTAGAAACAACCTCTTCTGACCGTGATGGAAAGCTGCGAATTACGCTAGCTGTGGCAGAAGATTCGGTTCAGCAGCGAGCAGTGCTCTACGACAAAGAAGGCGATGCTCACTTTGATACGATTAGCGCCTTTATCAAAAGCGTGCGAGGCTCTGACCCAGATGCGGCGCTGTATTGGCTAGCGAGAATGGTGTATGCCGGAGAAGATCCGCGCTATATCTTTCGGCGGCTGGTGATTTTAGCCGGAGAAGATGTGGGCATGGCCGATCCAAATGCCGTTGTGGTCGTGACAGGCTGCGCAGCGGCGTTTGACCGGGTAGGAATGCCAGAAGGTCGCTATCCTTTGGCTCAGGCAACGCTGTATCTAGCGACGGCTCCGAAAAGCAATAGCGTAATGGCGTTTTTTGACGCGCTAGCGGCGGTGAAAGATGAGCGAGAAGGTGATGTGCCGAACGCGATGCGCGACGCGACTAGAGATAAAAAGGGATTCGGTCATGGCGCAGGATACCTGTATCCGCATGCATACCGCGATCATTGGGTAGCGCAGCAGTACTTGCCAGGCAGTTTGCAGGGGCAGGTATTTTATCAGCCTTCAAACCAGGGATATGAGGGGAAGATTCAGACGCAAGTGGCTAGGCGAAGAGAAGCTCAGCTAGCAGCGCTGGTAGAGCAAAATAATGAGCGTTCGATGCCAGAAGCGCTGACCTATGGACCGCTAGATCAGCAGCAGGATAGATGGCTGCAAAGGGCAACAGGCGCTTTGGGCAGTCAGCTTGGGGAGGTACGCGATCGCCTCTTCGCCCTACTCAATCCCCAACGCCATCATGTTCTTTTAGACCTGAATGCCGGTACTGGATTACTCACCTGGGAAGCCGTTCGCCAAGTGCCAGAAGGCGGTGTCTATAGCTACGTCTGGTCTCAGAAAGAGTACAAGGCATTAACTGAACGCTCAGAGATGCTTAGCGAATTGGCTAGACCCATGATCGTGGCCGTCAATGAGTCTAACTGGCTAGAGGCTTTAGACCAAACTACGCAAAAGCCATCCCCTAAATTCGATGGTGTGATTGGGCGAAATGCACTGATGGGGCTATCTGATAAACTGAGCGCCATTGAACAAATCAGCCAGATAATAGCGGTAGAAGGATCGGTTGTTTTGGCTGAATCTGTACCGCGAAGAGGACAGCGTTTATCAAGGCTATTAGATGCTCAAAAGATAGAGACAGATCTATATGAGCAGCTATGTGCGGCGGAAGCCGATCTATACAACAACCCTACCGATGCCATGGTGAACTGGGATGTTGCCGATCTTCAACGCGATTTTGAAACGGCGGGGTTTGACTGCGAGACAACACTGATGACTTTGCAGACACCGCTCACGATTACAACAGAATTACTAGCGCGGTGGCTAGGCAAGGGAAGTAAGTATTGCGATCGCCTGAGTGCCCACGATTTTTCTCCTCAGGATATTAGGCGTCTTCAAAAGCACTTCTCTCGGCAGTTGAAAAATCAAACTGTCACCTGGAATCGTACGCTAGTTCTGATTCAAGCGCGCCTATGCTGTCGCTAAGTGATATAGATACTCACGGTTACCAGCGGTAGCATAACCAGTGAGCTGTGCTGAAAGCCTCAATTGTTGCCAAATCTGCATATTCCGCTACGTTCGGTTACATCACGGATGCATATACCGCTCAACTCTGAAGGAAAAGTGTGGATATCGAGGTTTTGAGATTTTTTCTAGTGAAATGTAAGTCATGAAGGCACTGATCGCTGGGTCTACCCGAATGGCTCGGCTGTCTAGCACACGAATATTCGCCTCATATTCATAGACGACCCACACTATCAATTCTCCTATGGCTGTATTAAAAGTTGGCATCAACGGATTTGGCCGCATTGGCCGATTAGTCTTTCGAGCAGCGGTAAACAACAGCAACATTGAGTTTGTTGGGATCAACGATTTAGTTGCTCCCGAAACGTTAGCTTATTTGCTTAAGTACGATTCTACGCACGGTACGTTTCCTGGCGAAGTCGAAGCTCGCGACGGCGGCATCATCGTCAACAGCCACTACATTCCTTGCACCTCCATTCGCAACCCAGCAGAATTGCCATGGGCTGACCTTGGCGCTGACTATGTTGTTGAAGCCACCGGCCGATTTACGACTCACGATACTGCGAATGCTCATCTAACTGCGGGTGCCAAGCGGGTTGTGATCTCAGCACCTACCAAGAGTCCTGGTGAAGTGCAGACTTTTCTAGTCGGTGTGAACCATGAGACATTCAATCCTGCGAGCGATTGCATTGTCTCCAACGCTAGCTGTACCACCAACTGCCTAGCGCCGATTGCCAAAGTCATCAACGATAACTTTGGCCTAGTAGAGGGTCTGATGACCACTATTCATGCCTCTACTGCGACGCAGTACACCGTGGATAGTCCTTCTAGCAAAGACTTGCGTAGTGGTCGGGGTGCAGGTCAGAACCTGATCCCGGCTTCTACAGGTGCAGCCAAAGCGGTGACTTTGGTGCTGCCCGAACTCACTGGCAAACTGACTGGCATGGCCGTTCGAGTTCCTACACCAGATGTCTCAGTTGTCGATCTGACTTTTCGCACTGAGCAGGCCACTAGCTACACTGAAATCTGTGAACGCATGAAGGCAGCCGCTCAAAATGAGCTGCGCGGTATTTTAGGCTATACCGAAGAGCCTTTAGTTTCATCTGACTTTACAGGCGACCCTCGTTCTAGTATTTTCGATGCCAAAGCAGGCATGGAACTTAACGATCGGTTCTTTAAGGTGCTTTCTTGGTATGACAATGAGTGGGGCTACTCTAATCGAGTGATGGACCTAATGCTCTACATGGCGCAGACAGAAGGTATCTTGACGACAGAGCCGCTAATGGCGAGTAGTATTGTGGCTTCTTTATAGTCAGTTGATACTCAGATATGGTCAGTTGATAGTCGGCTCAATCGATAGTTAGCCGTAATCTCCTGGTCGTCATAGATACTGCCGTAGCTAAGCAGACCCACTCCAACCGAGTGGGTCTGCTCTAGTCTAAGTGAGCTGGTCTAAGTGAGCTTTTCTGCTGGCTTCTAGTATCACTGCCCAACCCAGGGGACGCTGGCAAGATCGACAAAGTCGACGCTGCGTTCTTCTCTATCTAGCTCATTAATCCGGCTTTTCTCTGCGACAATTTGCTTCTGATACTCTGTATGAGTTTCGGGTGTTTTGGAGAAGTCTCCGGCCTGCCAAAGTTCGAGTAGCCGCCGATATCGCTTTTCGCACATGTTTCGCTCCAGGCAGGCGATCGCCGCGCGAATTACCAAAGGCTCGCGTACCGTATCCAAGCGTGTCTTTTCATCTAGATACAGCAGATGGTGAACCTGAGAGAGAGGGCCGGTTGACTCCGCTGAACAATTACGAAGCGTTTGCAGCATAGTTGAAGCGGATGCTTCTCGCTTCTCAATCTCGGTTAGCTCAGTTACCATACGCCATAGCGCCCGGTGGTGAGAAAAGCTAAACCCCAGATCGCGAGCGTCTAGGCCATCGATAATCGTCTGGCGATGCTCGGGGCAGTGAATATAAATCCGTAGTAGTGCCGCTTCAGCCTCTTCTAAAAAGCTGCGGTTGAGAATCTTGGTATCTCTTTTGTCGCCTTTAGTACTCTGTTTATTTCCGGGATTGCGACGTTTACGCCGAACCTGAGCTAGCAGATTTTCGGCTAGCAACGGTACAATTCGACCGTCCCCCTGACTGAAGATCTCAGCGCAGTAGCGAATATAGTGCGTTCGGGTATCAGCGTTGGCAATATTGCTGAGTAGCGAAACGATTGACTGTGAACACTGCTGAAACTGATCGGCTTGCTTCAGGTCTGCGTCGCTGACAATTTTGTCGATTTGCCAATCGAGCCAAAGCGGAGCGGAGTTGGTTAAGGCAATGTACGCTTCAGCTGTATGCAGTCGCAGGTAGTCGTCGGGATCTTTGCCGTCTGGAATATTGAGCACACGGAGCTGTACATCGCCTCGGTAGGCCATCTCTGCGACTTCGCCAATGGCCCTTTCAGCGGCTTTTATTCCTGCCGCATCCGCGTCAAAGTTAAAGATGATTTGCTTTGATTCGGTATAGCGCAGCAGCAGTTTGACCTGTGCAGCATTTAGGGCCGTTCCTAACGAGGCCACTGCATTGGTGATGCCTGCCGCGTGCAGAGCAATCACGTCAAAGTAGCCTTCGACGACAATCGCGCGATCTTGCTTGGCGATCGCCGCTTTTGCTTTATCTAGTCCGTAGAGTGTCTTCCCTTTGTCAAACAGCTCTGTCTCGGGTGAGTTCAAGTATTTGGGCTTAGCCTCTGCTGTTAGCCCTCGACCGCCAAATCCGATCAGACGATTTTGGGCGTCGTGGATAGGGACCATAATGCGATCGCGAAACCGATCGTAATAGCCTGTTCCTTCCTTTCTCGGTACAATCAGCCCAGCCTGCTCAACTAGCCCTACCGGATAGCGCTTTTGATCGACTAAATAGCCATACAGCGTCTGCCATCCCTCAGGCGCGTAGCCTATCTGAAAGTGGCTAATCGTCTCATCGCTCAGCAGCCTTTCATCTCGTAAGTAGGCGAGTGCCTGTTTTCCATCTGGCTGAAATAAGGCATGCTCATAAAACTTAGCGGCGATCGCCACAATCTCATAGAGCTGTTCTCTAAGCGTTAGCTTTCTCTGTAGCTCCTGCTGCTGAGCTGGTTCTGTGGTCTTGACTGGCACCTGATAGCGCCGCGCCAAATCCAGTACGACATCCGCAAATGAGCGCTGACCTAGCTCCATCAAAAACTTAAACGCATTTCCCCCCGCCCCGCAGCTAAAGCAGTAGTAAAACTGCTTCGACGGACTCACGCTGAAGCTAGGTGACTTGTCATCGTGAAACGGGCACAGCCCAACAAAATCCTTGCCCTGTTTTTTGAGCACGACCTGCTCAGAGACAATATCGACGATGTCGGCGCGCTGACGAACCTCATCAATGGTGTCTGGATGAATGTGGGGAGTGCCCATTAGCGATTACTCATCTAAATCATCATCATCATCGAGCCGTCCGGGTACCGCCTGCATTGACGTTTGTACGGCCCGGGCCGCTGCTAAAATATCTTGCTCAGCACCGCCTAAATATAATCTGCCAAAGCTACCAATAGAGGAGATTTGCAAAACATTAATAAAAGCGGCTTTTTCGGCCTCGTTGGCAGCGAGCGAGGCATAGGCAGCTGGCTGGCATTCCATCACGTATAGGGTTTCGCCCGCTAGGATCATATTGCCTCGGCGAGTGCGATTAATGAGCTGCACATGGTGAGGATCGAGATTGCGGATCACCTGATTTGACAGCAGCTCTGGTTTGAGTGCATCGTTACGCTGAAGTCCTAAGTAGCCTAAGATGGCTCTGCCGGCAGCTTTGACTTCGCCTTGACTGCCATGAATCTCTAAGACCCCATACAGCCTTTCCACCACCTGCACACCTGGGCGCACGACAGCGGATTTCAAGGCGACATCAGTAATTCGGTTGATCTCAATGCCTGGCGATACCTCGATCCAGAGCGAAGCATCTCCGGGTAGAGGTAGAAAACCGATGGAAACAGTGCCAATGTAGGCGGCGTGTTGAGGCTGAAGATTGTCTAAATATACGTAGCTACGAAGTTCTACACCCAAGGCCCGTGCCGAAATAGTTAAGTCATTATGCTGAGGTCTTTTCAGCCAATTGACGCATTTTTACGCCAGCATGCCCTAATCATAGGCTCTTACAGTCCAAGTTCTACATTTTTTATGCAGCTGCGAATAGCTGATGAGCCCCCCGGTCTGAAGATTCACTAGCTACTCAACAGTTCCTTGGAACAGGAATGATGAAGCGAACAACGCATTTTAATCAGTTCATTTCAAACCGCTCGTTTCAGGTGAAAGTGTTTAAGGAAACTACGTCTTTAGACACTGTCAATTCTTTATATGAGAAGTGCTTAATTGGCTTAATGCTATCTACTGCCGTGAGATGCCTCCCACATCGAGCGCATCTAAAAACGCTTCGAAGGTGAAGTATGTCGGCTTCTTTGGACAATAAAGACTAGGATGCCCCTTTAGACTAGATGCCTTTTTGGAATAAATATCCCTTAGGCGAAAACCCTTCGGAGAAAGTTCCTTACCCTATTCGGATTCACTGGATTTCAGTTAAATCCGGAAGAATGAAAGAGAATCTTCGCAATTCGTTATTTAACTAACTCGTCCCTATGTATTTGTTGAAGCAGCCTAAGTCCGTGGGTGTCGTTAACCAGAGCGATGCCGACCAATTATTCAAGGTGACAGCTGAACCTGAACCGCCTGAACTCGATTTGATGTACCTCGTTTTTATAGATGGGACAACCAAGACTATTCAGCCGCAGTCTACTGATGATTAGCGAGTACGCGTGCTGATAACGATGTGCCTTGAACGTCATACTCTATTGGGCGATTATCTATGGATAGGCTAAGCAGTGCTCGTCTGCTGGGTCGCTCTGCAGTGAGGACAGGACTTAGCTTTCTTTTGGGTCAGGGATGTGCAGTGTGCGATCGCCTACAGCACCAAACTTTTTGCCCAGACTGCCAGGGGCAACTGCAAGATCTGGTCAGGGACTTTAAGGGGTGGACACCGAGCGAACAGCACCCCCTTTTAATCGGTGCGCTAGCACCTTACAGCGGTCCGCTCAAGCAGGCGCTACGAACTTTGAAGTATGACTATCGACCGGATGTTGGCCGAGTATTAGGAGTAGCGTTGGCTAAGCAGTGGAAAAAGCACAGGCCGCTTATGAAGCTATCCACTACGCTGTATGTGCTGCCGATCCCGCTGCATCGTCATCGGCAGATTCAAAGAGGCTACAACCAGGCCAAAGTCATTGGTCAAAGTTTCTCTCAGGCGAGCGGGGTGCCACTATTGGCGGGCGGGTTAGTCCGCGTTGAGAATACGCTGCCTCAATATCAGCTAGGGCTAAAAGCACGACAGGCAAATCTGAAGGACGCCTTCCAAGTCGGTCAGCCGCTACGTCGACTTGGTCAGCGGCTTGGAGCTATGCCCAACATTTTACTCGTAGATGATATCTATACGACTGGAACCACAGCAAAGAGCGCAGCAGACAGTCTGAGGCGATCGCATGTTCCTGTTGTCGGTATGATCGCTGTGGCTAGGGCCGTTGGTGATTAGCACCAGCGTCAGCAGCACCAGCGCAATAACTAGCGGTGAGCTAAGTCATTTCTGTGGGGGCTGGTGCGGGCTGATGCTGTAGCTGTTCTAGACAGTCAAAAGCAGTTTTAGGATCAAGTCCGGTAATGTGATGAAACTGACTTTGCGTTAAGCTGACATGCTCTAGACCTTGAAGCCACTGTTCGATCTGGTCTTGGGCTGTAGTGAGAAAGGGGACTCCTTTCTGCATGGGGATAGTGAGCCAGTTTCTAACTAGAGTCTCTACTAGCGCAAGTTCGACTAGCCCATCAGGATGTTGACTAAGCAGGGTGTGAAGATAGGCATCGAAGGCTGCAGGCTCGTTCCCTGCAAGAAGGTAGCTGTCAACGATATGCTGCACACGCTGTTGGCCGATACGCTGCTGAAGGTTTTGCTGTGGTTCCTGCTGTAGTTCCTGCTGTGGTTTCATGGTAAGGCCAGGTCGTGGTGTAGAAACACCTAAAGTAAATAAGCGTCAATGGGAGGCCGCTAGCTGGGTGCATCCCTATTCAAAGATTTTATACTTTTGACAGACCCAGGTTTGATTTGCTTTATATAGCGCAAACTGAGCAAAGATTCTATCGGGACTAAGCAAAGTCTCGGATTCTAGTGGACGGTTGGTATAAATAGAGCTTGATAGATAAGGTGAATAGGAGGCTTGAGCGCTGTGGATGCGACTTTGGTGTTGCGGCAAGGGCGGCTGATCGATGGCTCGGTAGTAGATATTGCGATCGCCCATGATCGGATTGTCGCGATTGATGCTGACTTGCCAATCACGGCAGCGACTGAGCTGAAGATGGAAGGACGACTAGTAAGCTCGCCGTTTGTAGAGTCGCATATTCATCTAGATTCGGCACTAACAGCTGGAGAACCTAGATGGAATAAAAGCGGAACGCTGTTTGAAGGGATTGATATCTGGCGAGAGAGAAAAGCTAGCTTGACAGTAGAAGATGTTAAGCAGCGGGCAATTAGCGCTTTGAAGCAGCAGGCTAGCTACGGGGTTTTGTTTGTGCGTAGTCATGCGGATGTGAGTGAACCAAATTTGATTGCGTTGAAGGGACTGTTGGAAGTCCGTGAGGCTGTGAAGGACTGGATGACTTTGCAGGTGGTGGCGTTTCCGCAAGATGGACTGTACGGCAGCCCTAAAAACGAAGCGCTAATGGAGGAGGCGTTGCGACTAGGGGCGGATGTGGTGGGAGGAATTCCACATTATGAGCTGACTAAGGACGACGGGGTCCGTTCTGTTCAAAAGATCTTTGAGTTGGCTCAGCGTTATGGCCGGTTGATTGATGTTCATTGTGATGAGATTGACGATCCGCAGTCGCGATTTTTGGAGGTGATGGCAGGAGAGTGTATTCGCAGTGGCCTGAGTTCGGAGGTAACTGCGAGCCATACGACGGCGTTTGGTTCGTATGATGATGCCTATGCGCTTAAGCTGATGGGCGTTTTGAAGCGGGCTAGGCTGAATTTTATTGCAAATCCGCTGATCAATATCACTTTGCAGGGGAGAACGGATACTTATCCGAAGCGGCGGGGGGTGACTCGAGTGAAGGAGCTTTGGCAAAATGGGCTAAATGTGAGTTTAGGGCATGATTGTATTCAAGATCCTTGGTATAGCTTGGGGACGGGGAATTTACTCTCGGTGGCGGAGATGGCGTTGCATGTGTGCCAGATGACGGGACAGGCGGAGATTGAGGCTTGTTTTGAGATGGTAACGGCTGGGGGGGCACGGACGCTGGATTTAGGTGATGGGTATGGGATTGCGGTGGGACGGCCTGCGAATTTGGTGGTGTTGGATGCCGAAAGTCCGTATGAGGCGCTTTTGAATCGGGCGACGGTGAGGACGGTGATTTCGCAGGGGCGGGTTTTGGTGGAGACGGTGCCGCCGGTGGTGAGGTGGGCTCGCAACGAGGGCTGAGCGGAGTCGAAGCCTGGCATAGCAATTTTGTACTGAGCGGAGGGACCATTGGCTTGGCTTAGTGGTCTATCATGAAGCAATGTTTTTGCGGGTTTTTGCGTAGACTGAACCTTGTCTGAATCTCTCATATTGCACCCTACTAATGCCTCCTTCAAAAAAGAAATCAAACCAGGATCAGTCCGCTACGAAAAGTACTGCCCAAGTAGAGAAGACTAAGAAGAAGACGGCAGCAAAGAAAACTGAGGGCCAGGAGGTCAGTGCGTCGATGCCGAAGAAGGCTAGGAAGGTTGCGCCAGCGTCGAATGGGCATGGGCCAATTGATCTATCAGTCAATTTATCGGATACGAAGAATTTGATTCGAATTAGGGGGGCTAGGCAGCATAACCTTAAGGATATAAATCTTGATTTGCCTAGAGACAAGATGGTTGTGTTCACTGGTGTTTCGGGCTCTGGGAAGTCTTCTTTGGCGTTTGATACGATCTTTGCGGAGGGTCAGCGGCGCTATGTGGAGTCGCTGAGTGCCTATGCTCGTCAGTTTTTGGGTCAAGTTGACAAGCCAGATGTGGATGCGATTGAGGGGCTAAGTCCGGCTATTTCAATTGACCAGAAGTCTACGTCTCATAACCCGCGTTCTACGGTAGGGACGGTGACGGAGATTTACGATTACCTAAGATTGTTGTATGGGCGCGCAGGGCAGCCTCATTGTCCTCATTGCGATAGATCGATCTCTCCACAAAGTATCGATCAGATGGTGGATCAGGTGATGGAGTTGCCAGATGGAACGCGATTTCAACTGTTGGCGCCGGTGGTCCGGGGAAAAAAGGGGACACATCAAAAGCTATTGTCTGCATTGGCGGCTGAGGGTTTTGTTCGGGTTCGGATAAATGGTGAACCGCGTGAACTGGGTGACAATATTGAGTTAGATAAAAACAAGAAACATGATATTGAAGTGGTTGTTGATCGCTTAGTGAAGAAGGACGATCTTCAAGAGAGATTAGTCGATTCTTTGGCGACTGCGCTAAAGCGCTCTGAGGGGATTGCGATTATTGATGTTTTACCGGCTCGACAGACGGAACAGTCGGAAAAGTCGGCGCCAGCAGTGCCAGAAGAGATTGTTTTTTCTGAGAATTTTGCCTGCCCAGAGCATGGCGCGGTGATGGATGAGCTATCACCTCGATTGTTCTCTTTTAATTCGCCGTATGGAGCTTGCCCAAACTGCCATGGGCTAGGAAGTTTGCAGCGGTTTTCTGAGGAGCTAGTGGTGCCCGATCCAAAGGTGCCGGTTTATGCTGCGATCGCTCCCTGGTCAGAAAAAGACAACACTTACTATTTCTCACTGCTCTACAGCGTTGGTCAAGCTTTTGGCTTCGAGCTACAGTCTACTTGGGCTAGCCTAGAAGAATCTCAAAAAGAAGTGATCTTGCATGGATCAAAAGAGAAGATCTACATAGAAACAGACTCTCGCTATGGTAGGAACAAAGGCTATCATCGCCGATATGAAGGGGTACTGCCGATGTTGCAGCGCCAATATCAAGAAGCCTCTTCTGAGACATATAAGCAGAAACTAGAGAAATACCTTGTCGATCAGCCTTGTGAAGTCTGCAATGGCACGAGGCTAAAGCCTGAATCGATCGCGGTGCGGATTGGTCCATATACGATTAAAGATTTTACGAGCGTTTCTGTACGAGAATGTCGTGAAAGAGTCTACGAACTAGTGGGTGAAAATGGCAAAGCACCAAAACTCACCGCTCGCCAGATGGCTATTGGCGATCTCGTCCTCAAAGAGATAAAAGCCCGTCTGACTTTCTTATTAGATGTCGGTCTTGACTACCTAACCTTAGACAGAACAGCCAGGACCCTTTCGGGCGGAGAAGCACAAAGAATTCGACTCGCCACCCAGATTGGCGCAGGACTGAGTGGTGTGTTGTATGTGCTCGACGAACCGAGTATTGGGCTACATCAAAGAGACAATGATAGATTGTTGAACACGCTTCAAAGACTCAAAGGATTGGGTAATACTCTGATTGTAGTGGAGCATGACGAAGACACGATGCGAGCAGCCGACTATATCGTTGATATTGGTCCTGGCGCTGGCATTCATGGTGGGCAAATCGTCGCTCAAGGCCAGTTAGAAGATATCCTCAACTGCAAAGCGTCACTGACAGGTGCCTACCTCTCTGGTCGTCAAAAGATTGATACGCCTGTCAAACGCAGACCTGGTAACGGACGCAGCATCCAAATTCGTAATGCCCACCTCAACAATCTTTGCAACATAGACGTCGATATTCCGCTGGGTAAGTTCGTTTGCATTACGGGCGTCAGTGGTTCTGGAAAGTCGACTTTGATTAATGAACTGTTGCATCCAGCCATTCGCCACTACTTCGGCAGCAAGATTCCGCATCCAGCAGAGATGGACCCGATCAAGGGATTAAAGGCTTTGGACAAAGCAATTGTGATTGATCAGTCTCCTATTGGCCGAACGCCCAGATCGAATCCTGCAACATATACTGGCATCTTTGATGTTGTTCGCGATTTGTATACGGAGACCATTGAGGCAAAGGCAAGAGGATACAAGCGCGGACAGTTCTCTTTCAATGTAAAAGGGGGACGCTGTGAGGCCTGCGGTGGCCAGGGTGTGAACGTAATTGAGATGAACTTTCTGCCGGATGTGTATGTGGTGTGCGATGTATGTAAAGGAGCGCGCTACAATCGCGAGACTTTGCAAGTGAAATATAAGGGAAAGAACATTTCTGATGTGTTGGAGACCACAGCAGAAGAAGGCTTAAAGTTCTTTGAGAATATCCCGAAGGCAGCGAGTCGATTGCAGACGATGGTGGATGTGGGCCTTGGCTATGTGCGGCTAGGCCAGAAAGCGCCGACCCTCTCAGGCGGTGAGGCGCAGCGGATGAAACTGGCCAGTGAGCTGGCTAGAAGATCGACAGGGAAAACGCTGTATTTGATTGATGAGCCGACTACAGGATTATCTTTCTATGATGTGCACAAGCTGTTGGATGTGGTGCAGCGTTTGGTAGAGAAGGGTAATTCGGTCATTATGATCGAGCACAATCTAGATGTGATTCGCTGCTGTGATTGGGTGATTGATCTAGGGCCAGAGGGGGGCGATCGCGGCGGCAAAATTATCGCTCAGGGCACTCCAGAAGACGTCGCTGCCACAGAAGGTTCGTATACTGGCAAATATCTGAAGGAAGTACTCAGGCAGCATCCGCCGCAAGAAGATTGATCATAGATCAAATCCCGTTCTCGTCAGATAATCCGAGACTTCATGTACGAATACTCGCGCCTGTTCTAACAATGCAGAAGCTAGCTTCTGATCTGGCTTTAGCATTTCGCCATGATCATTAACCTGCCGTTCGTCAAAAGCACGATGTAGACTGCGAGAGAATTCCTTCGCAAAGATCCCCGTCTTGACAAATTCACGATCAAATAAGCTCATAACACCGCTATGCTTAGAGGTACCCAAGCCGCGAGTTGCCAACAGGCCCAAAAGAGCGTAGAACATTGCATAGTAAGAACGATTAATGCTACCTCTGAAGGCAGTAGATCTTAGCAGTAACTCTGCCTCTCTCAGCGTTTCTTGAGCTTCATCTAGACGGTATCTAACCAACAAATGCAGCTGGTTGCTCATGTCACAACAATGCCTTCTTCAAAGACCTTAGTCAGTAGCGGACTAGCGCCTACTGCTTCTGTTTGTAGTTGTGCCTCCGTGACGACGAATGTAGAGATGACGCGATCATACTCAAAGCCCACTTCCCACGCTAAGTCGTGAATTTTTTCTCGGAGGGGACGATCTAGATCCGATAGCTTGATGAATACATCCAAATCTGACTCTTCTCTAGCATTGCCCTCAGCTCGCGATCCAAATATTCGCAAGTCTAATATTGATGCGATGTTCTTCAGGCGATCGCGAAACTCTGAGACGATTTGACGATCAGATGCTTGCACTGTACTTCGCCTCCTTCAAGACTGCGTCCGATGTTCCTAATCCTATCGCTTTCGTTGGTCTGTTGACAGCCGTAGGTGTTCATTTGGTTGATGGACTAGGTGGGCAATCGCGGTGGTCAAATCATTGCCAAAAGGCACCCCAGAAGACGTCGCTGCCACAGAAGGTTCGTATACTGGTAAGTATCTAAAGAAAGTGCTAGCCCAGCATCCGCCGCCAAAAGGCTAACTGCTATGGTACAGACGCCGCTAAGACCCAATACGCTCTCACTTGAGCTGCCAACAGAACTATTGCTAACGGTGACTGATGAGCAGTTTGAAGTGCTCGCGATCGCAAACCGTGAGCTGAAACTAGAAAGAACCGCCAAAGGAGAGCTGATAGTGAACCCACCAACCGGATGGGAGACTGGAGAGCGCAACCTTAGCATTGTTGCTCAATTGGGCACATGGGTTGAGAATAATTATGTGTTGGGCAAAGGCTTTGAATCCTCAACGGGCTTCAAGTTATCGAACGGTGCTACTCGATCTCCTGATGCGTCCTGGGTGAGTCAAGCAAGATGGAATGCTTTGAGCGCTGAGCAAAAGCAAGAAACCTTTGCACCTATTTGTCCTGACTTTGTAGTAGAGCTGCGTTCTGACTCGGACACGCTAAAACCTCTTCAGGATAAAATGCGTGAGTATATGGACAACGGTGCTAGGTTAGGTTGGCTACTTGACCCAAAGAATAGAAAGGTAGAAGTCTATCGAACCGGGCAACCGATGGAAATTTTAGAAGCACCGAGCGAGCTTTCTGGGGAAGATGTTCTGCCCGATTTTGTGCTGAAGCTACGTCGTATTTGGACTTGACACCATGATTGCCATCCCTCAGCCTCGCCGTATGACTGCTGACGAATACCTCGTATGGGAATCGCGCCAAGAAATTCGCCATGAGTACTGTGATGGCGAAGTGTTCGCTATGACGGGTGGAACAAAAGGGCACAACAGAGCCGCTTTAAGCTTGTATAGCGAGCTAGTGAGTCAAGTAGATGCGGATGGGTGTGAAATCAACATCTCTGATGTCAAGGTCAAGGTAAACGAAGGGCTTTCGTATCGCTATCCCGATCTGGTGGTGAGCTGTGATGAACGCGATAAGAGCGAAGTAGAGTTCTATCAGTTCCCAAAGTTGATTGCAGAAGTGCTCTCTGATAGCACAGAAAACACAGACCGAGGAGATAAGTTTCAAGAATACATTCAAATTCCGACGCTTGAAGAGTATGTGTTGGTTAGTACCAAGCGGATGCAGGTAGAGTGTTTTCGGCGTGGGGAAGGGCGGATGTGGTTGTATTTTGCCTACAAAGAAGGTGAGACGGTTGAGATTGCGAGTATGGGCGTTGAGCTGCCGATTGAGAAGCTGTATCGGAATGTTCGGTTGGATACTGTGGAAGCAGAACAAACTTCGTAGCTAGCAATAGGGCATTGCGGTATGCTGCGACTATAAGCTTTGACAGTATGGCAATATGACTGGCTCTGAACTCCTAATAGGTGCTGCGGCAGAGGGCATTGCCGCTTTGATCACTGATACGACGAAAGCGGGCAGT
Organism: Synechococcus sp. PCC 7335; assembly: GCF_000155595.1. Taxonomy (NCBI): domain Bacteria; kingdom Bacillati; phylum Cyanobacteriota; class Cyanophyceae; order Synechococcales; family Synechococcaceae; genus Synechococcus; species Synechococcus sp. PCC 7335. The sequence continues at coordinate 2,284,945 of NZ_DS989904.1, forward strand.
AGTAGTGCTATCGCCAATACGATCAAAGGCATCAGAGACAAGAGCAAGCAGACGATCTTTAACGCTTCTCGAAGATATATAGAGACGTATCAAAAGCGGCACTGTCAGCTAAAGGTTCTTGGAATGCGAGAGCCAGTAAACCTCTCTTCCATCTACACGGGGGTGAAGCTGCTGGATAGCCAGGATATCTTGCAGTTTGACCCGAGCGCTTTAGAAGAGAATTTTCGGCAAAATCGCTTTCGTGGATACAGTGGTAGAGGTCGCAAGGACAGAAAACAATCGGGTGTTGCTATTGCGAATCAAAAGCAGTATCTAATGGTGCTGGGTGGGCCGGGTGCGGGAAAGAGCACTTTCTTGAGAAAGGTGGGTTTGGAGGCGCTGCGGACTTTTTACTACGAGGGTGTAACGTATGAGCCGCGAGTGATTCCGGTACTGCTGGAGCTGAAGCAGTTTGAAGCAAGTGATGTGAATATTGCCAAGTTCATCGCGGCTGAGTTTGAGACTTGTGGCTTTCCAGAAGCAGAGGCGTTTATGCAGAATGCACTGACGCAGGGGAATTTATTGGTCATGTTGGATGGCTTGGATGAAGTGCCGAGTGCCAATCTAGACAACGTGCTAAAGACGATTCGAGACTTTGTAGATCGCTATGACAAGAATCGCTTTATCGCGTCTTGCCGGGTAGCGGCGGTTGGATATCGCGGTAGTGCGTTTGTGCGATTCAGCAATGTGACGATGGCAGATTTTGATGATGAACAGATTCAGCAGTTCATCAACAACTGGTTTAGTAGTGAGTCGGATAGAGAACGCGAAACTGCTGAGAAGTGCTGGGAAGTGTTGCAAAAGTCGGAGAATAAAGCCTCAAAAGAGCTAGCGCATACGCCGCTGCTGCTGACCTATCTATGTTTGGTGTATGACCTTTCTCAGCGCTTTCCAAACAACCGCAGCAGTCTGTACAAAAAGGCGCTGCGGATATTGCTAGAAGAGTGGGCAGCAGAAAAGCGAATCTTGCGAGATGAGATCTACGAAGGGCTGAGTATAGAACAAGAAGAGATTCTGCTTTCTGAGATTGCCTATGACGGGATGGAGGGCGACCAGCTCTTTTTTGATAAGCGGTGGCTGTCTAGTCAAATTAGGAATTTCCTGGCTGGCAATCTGAATGCGCCGAAGGGATTGGATAGTGAAAAGGTGCTGAATGCGATAGAGGTACGGCAGGGCATCTTGGTAGAGCGAATGGAGAATCAGTACTCTTTCTCTCATCTGACGCTGCAAGAGTATCTAGCTGCTCAGTATCTAATCGATAACCATGCGTGGAAAGGGCTAGTGCGACAGCATATTACCGACAATCGCTGGCGCGAGATTTTTCTCCTATTGCCTGGACTGATGCTAGGTCGCTCAGGCGCAGATAGTTTGCTGCTGGAGATGAAGGTACAGGCCGATAGCTACATCAGTACCCCGCGACTGAAGGCTCTAATAAACTGGGCAGAAACTGCCATCGACCAATCCGAAGAAAAATTGAAGCCTGCGGCGAAAAGATCTGTTGCTATTTTTCTCGCCCTCGACCGCGCCCTCGACCGCGCGGAGGCTCGAGCAAAGATATTTCACAGCGTAAATTTTAGTGGCTTAGTGTGATCGCTCGAAGAAAAATAGAACAGCAAACCCAACGAGAAAGCAAGCCGTGAAGAAAAGAAAGAGTTTATTGAATCTATCTACGGACTCTGGTTCTTTGCACTCGGTATCGATCCCGAAACAGCCTCTTTATCTCTAGAAGAATCTCAAGCCCTGGCTGATTATCTCTATATCTGTGAGCTAATGATTCGCTGCAAAGAGGGGGCAACCAGAGTATCTTCCGAGGTATGGGAAAGCATCGAATCACGCATCCTGACCGTACCGACTATCCCCGAAGCAGCTACAGACTAAGTGAGCTACAAACTAGATGGAGTTACTGATTCTATCAATCACATGCTCAGTTACGGGCTGCGATCATCATCAACGGTGGTAAGTCACATAGAACGGCACCTCGTAAACGCGCCTTACAGGCTCAAAGACTCAATCCAATCACCTAGCCCGCTCAAAATTAGCTGTACGCCAATCGCCATCACAAACAGACCCAGTAGCCGACTGAGTGCCTGAATTCCTCCGGCACCTAACCACTTGAGCAACAGAGAAGAAGAGCGTAGGGCAACGTAAATGATCAGACCGATCAAACCAATGGCAATGACAACTGCTAGCAAGTTTTGGGCTGTTTCAACCGTGCCTGCGCCTCGACTCGCTTCAGCCGCTAGCCCCAGAACTACTGCGATGGAGCCCGGTCCGGCCAGGAGAGGAATGGTCATAGGCATGAACGAGATATCTTTATGCTCGCCTGCTTTTTGAGCCGCGTCTTGGTTTTCTAGCTCGCTCATCTTCGACTCGGCATTCATCGTATTCCAAGCTGCATGGAAGACGACAATGCCCCCTGCAATCCGCACCACCTCTAGCGAGATGCCAAAGAACCGAAGAATTCCACCACCGACGAGCAAAAAACTAATGAGCAAAAAGATCACATTCAGCGCGATCCGCCGAGCATAGCTATGTCGAAGCGATTGTGGAACCCCTGCGGTCAATACTAGAAAGACAGGGACGCTGCCAATCGGGTCCATGACGGGAAATAGCGCCGCAATACTTCCTAGAATAAAGTCAGCAAAGTCTCTAATAGGCATCAGCCAACCTCAAGCAAACAGGCAATTACGATCAATGGGAACTTACCTCTTAGAATCTGTACAGCATCGTAAAAGAAACGCCACCGGCTCGATTTGTCACCTCAGAGCCAGCAAATTTTACAAATCCAGTCCGCTCATATAGCCTTAGCGCCGGATTATCCTGGCGAATACTCAAGCACACTGCGGGAAAATGAGGCCGAGCTAGCTGCAAGATCTTTGACAGCAAAACCGTCCCAATCCCTTGGCCGCGCATTCGGGGTACCACCGCGATCGCCAATTCTGGAATATCGTCGGACACATACCCATAGCCTTGGTTTTCCGCTGACCATAGCCGAACCCAAGCAGCGCCAACCGCAGCTTTGTCCTGTTTAGCAATCACGCCTAGATCACCTGCTCTACCCCACTCTAAAACGTATTGGGCCAAATCAGGATTAGCTTTGACCGCTTCCACCGATGACTCGTGGGCCGCATGCATTAGCATTTCCCATAGGACGGGTTCGTCATCGACCTCTAGGGGAGAAACTAGAAAGTTAGCCTTCATCTTTCTTAGAATCGTCGCCCTTCGCGGTAGGTGTACATATTGATAGCTGCGATCGCAAAACAGATCATAAAGATCATCAGCCGAATCCCATAGATTGGTTCATTGATCAACCTGCCATCCTCAAAGAGTGGCGTTAGAGAAGGCTCCATCTTTGCCAACAGAAAACCACAGGCGAACGCTAAGATTGTCGACATCGCCTGTGAGAATTTCCTAATCTCTTGACTGGTAGTGGGGGCAATCAAGAAACCTACTAACCAACCTGTTGCCCAGCCCGCGGTTCCAATCAAAACCGTCTGGGCAAAGCCGGTATCGTTTAGCTCTTGATGAACCGTGCGCGCAATCCAAAGCACGATTCCAAAGACGACAAACCCAATCAATAAACCCGCCAGAGACCGCGTTTGATTCATATGAAATCGTCCATTAACGTAGTCTAAGCAAAGCCAAGTCTAATTTAATCGTGATAGCTTAATTCGAGGATCGACAAAAGACAGCGCGAGATCTGCTAGCAAATTGCCCAAAATCAGCATTACCGCGCCTAGTACTAAACTCGCCATAATCAAGAACAAATCCTGGGTTTGTACCGCTGCTAGCGTTAGCTGCCCTAGCCCTGGCCAGCTAAAATAATTTTCTACAATAAAAGAACCACTCAGCAAACTCGAAAATTCGAAGCCTAATATTGTAATTAAAGGGTTGATTGCATTTCGTAGCGCATGCACATAGATGACTTTGCTTTCTGAGAGCCCTTTTGCCCTGGCCGTCTGGATATAGTCTTGACGCAAGACATCTAGTAGCTGCCCGCGCATGAGTCTTTGTAGGCCGGCAAAACTAGTGATGCTAAGTGCGAGTGTCGGTAAAATCAGATGCCAACCAATATCTAACAGCTTTCCTATCCAATTGAGATCTTCGTGGAAAAGACTGGTCCGCCCGCCAACTGGAAAGAGCGGCGTTGTTAGCTGCGCGAAGAAGAGTAGCAACAGACCTGTGATAATTGTTGGGAAGCCCTGACCAATGTAGCTGAGGACTCGCAGTGTGCGATCTATGAGGTTGTTTTGGTTGACTGCGCTGATAATGCCTAGCGGAATCGCGATCGCCCAGGTCACAAAGATAGACGCTGCAGAGAGGAGGATTGTATTGGGGACTCGCTCCCACAAAAGCTCTAGAGCGGGTCTTTGATAGGCAAAGCTAATGCCAAAGTCAAACTCGGTGACGACTTGTCTTAGCCAAAGAAAGTACTGCTTCCAGACCGGCTGGTCTAGACCAAAACGAGTTTCTAGATCGGCAATCGTTTCGGGGGAGATTTGTGGATTTTGACGAAACGGCGTTAAGAAGTCGCCGGGTGCTAGCTGTACGACTAGGAAACTAAACGCTGTAGCTAGTAGCAGCGTCAAAAGACCCTGCAATACCCGTTTCACAACATAGCGAGTCGTTTCACCGAGAAAAAAATCACGTAGCAGCGAGCCTGCATTGTTGTTGACAGAAAGCTGTTGAGAAGAGGGAGTCATATCAGGCCGGTCAGATAGTGCTTTGAGCTAGGCTACATTTTAGGTAAATAGCGTCTTGTAAATAGTGCCTTTTGTAAACAGCGCCTTGAGCAAATTTGTTCTAGGCATTTGTTCTAAGCATTTGCAGCGCCACCGCGCTTAGTCTGTGATGCTTCATCCATAAGTTTCAATACGCGAGTCTCAATACGCAAGCTTCAATACGTGAGCAAACTCATCACGGGTATGTCAGCAGGCAGTTTGTCGCGCCCTGCCAACCCTTCTAGCTCAATGACAAAACTAAAGCCAGCAACGGTGCCTCCTGCCTTTTCAACCAGTTCTGCGGCTGCGGCTGCTGTTCCGCCTGTCGCGAGTAAATCATCGACGATCAGTACCTTAGTGCCAGGTGTAAACGCATCCTGGTGAACCTCTAGTTGATCTTCTCCGTATTCTAGAGCGTAAGCCACCGTGTGAACTTCTCTAGGCAATTTGCCAGCCTTGCGAATAGGCACAAATCCCTGCGACATCTGACGAGCTACCGGCATGCCAAAAATGAATCCCCGTGACTCGATTCCGGCAATGATCTCAGGTGAGACGCTATTTGCTTTGATACAAAGCTCCGATACTGCGTGATCCAACCCTGCTGGATCTTGTAGCAGGGTAGTGATGTCTCGAAAGATGATGCCTGGCTGTGGAAAGTCTGGAATGTCTGTAATCAGAGCCTTTAGATCCATCGTGGGCACCCCTTTTGTGGATAGTTGCAGTTAGTTGGCATGGTTGAAGCCGATTAATCACAGGCATCTTAGCAGGCAGCGGCAAAGTAGGTTAAGTATCACGTTTGCTAGCATGGTTTTCATCCTTTGGGTAAGTGGGTACCCGTTGTGTTGTTAAACCAGCCCTTACGCCAGAAGTAGTAAGACAAGCCAAGCGCGATCGCAATCATCATTGCCCAACACAATGGGTAGCCCCAATACAGATCTAGCTCTGGCATATTCCAAGGGGAAGCGGCGGAATTGAAATTCATGCCATAGACGCCAACGATAAATGTCAGTGGAATAAAGATAGACGAAATTACTGTTAGCGTTTTCATGACCTCATTCATGCGATTGCTAACTGAGGATAGATAGACATCCATCAGGTTTGCGGTTAGCTCCCGGTAGGTTTCTACGATATCTAGGACCTGCACCACATGGTCGTAGCAGTCTTGTAGATAGACTCGCACCTCAGGGCGAATCAGCGTACTGCTATCGCGCACAAGTCTGCTTAGCGCATTTCGCTGAGGCCATATCGAGCGACGTAGACTCATCAGCTCTCTTCTAGCCTGGTATATCTTTTGGACTGTCTGTTCGCTCGGATTGAAAATCACCTCGTCTTCTAGCGATTCGATATATTCGCCATAGTCTTCTAGCACAGGAAAATAAGCATCGATCACAGCATCGAGTAACGCGTAGGTTAGATAGTCCACGCCTTCAGCGCGAATAAACCCCTGCCCAGTCCGAATCCGATTACGCACCGCATTCAAGCAATCTTGATCTGGCTCTTCTTGCACGGTCAACAGATAGTTCTGACCTAATACAAAGCTAAGCTGCTCGCTATTAAAGCGATTCTCACCTTTATCAGCGTCTGGATTTAGCATCACCATGCGAGTGATAATCAGTAGCTGCTCGCCGTAGTACTCGATCTTGGGTCTTTGAGGAACGTTGACAACGTCTTCAAGGACGAGCGGATGTAGATGAAAAACTTTGCCTAGGCGATTGAGGACATCTGCGTTGCCTAGGCCCTGTAAATCTATCCAAGAGACCGACTCAGAATTTAGATGGATAGCCGCTTCTTCAGGCGATCGCAGCCTTCTGCGAGTAGCGGCCTTAGCGCTGTAGTCAATTAACATTAGCTCGGTAGGTGAAGCATCTTCATCAATGACGAGTGTGCCTGGGGCCATTCCTATCTCATCGTAGTGATAGTCCCAGTGGCGGCGCTCCTCCTCTTCTTTGCCTTCTTCTATGCTTGGAGGCACAGGCTTATTGGTCCACTTATCTACTCGCTGCTTTTTGGGATTCTGGTTCATAGGGGTTTTCTTTGAGGCACAGGGAAGGGCTGGTAAGGCCTCAAAACAATATAAGTGCTAGGCCGTAGTACTAATAGTTCTACTAATACCTAAACTTATTGCCCCCACTAATCTGGCAGCACATAGGCAGGTGCTTCTGCAAGCGTTACCTCATTGAGTTGGCGAACCTTTAGATCCTGGTAGAAGTTTTCTTGTAATAGCTCTACTTTTGATTGTGAGGTCAGAAACAACAGCCCCCAGAAGACACCTACTTTCTCATGCTTGTAGTCTGCTTCTGTAAGTTCGCCTTTGATGGGTCCGCCTAGGATATCCGGTCGAAAGCTAGTCCACTGCGTGAGTAATAGCTCAAAGTCCATCCAATTGATCGCATCTTCAAATACATCACTCCAGTGATTTTCGAGAAAGGCGTTGAGCGCATCGGCGATTTCGTTGAGATTTTCCTGGTGAGCTAGCTCGGATATGGCACGAACGGCTTCTCTTTTGGAATGGGGTTTGGGGCGATGCGATCGCGCTCTTAAAGGCTCACTCATCGCTGCTGCAATCGACTCTAATTGTTCGATTAGCTCGGCTAGCGTCACCTGACGCTTTGCCGGCGGCGGCGCAACCGGTCTACGATGAATGTGTCTTTCTAGATTTTTCGGTAGCTCGGTATCGTCATATTCCTCACTATCCTCAAAATAGTCTTCTTCAAAGTCTTCTTCAGCTTGTTCTAATTCATGACGCACCAAGGTATCTGCTTTTAGCAACACCAGCATGGAAGCATACAAGAAAGCTTGCCCAGATTCATTTAAGCTCGATTCGTAAGAAGATCGACCCTGCTCCGTGGGTTGGACAGCGGCTGGCTTTTCTTTCAACGTCTTCAAAAAGCGATCAATCACCTCTATCACCTGTACGTCCCAGGGATCGATTTCTCCCTTCTCAGCCAGGTCTATGAGGAACGCGATCGCACTTTGAGCCAAAGAGCTAGACATAAATAGCTATGCTGTCCGCTAGGTTAAACAATATAGAATCACTTCGCGCTTACTTCCTTCACGCTCACTTCCTTCGCTTTAAAGCTCACTCTAAATACACCTACTCGAACCGTAATTTCCAAAAAAGAGACCTAGAAACTAAGAAATGCAGTGGTGAAATGCGGTAGTGAGAAGACGGATAATAATGAGATGTGGTAGTGATGAGCCGAGCCTATATGAACATGCAAATGAGCACAAGCGAGCTTAACAATTGTTAGTGTTTATTTAGTGCTTAAGCAGCCGACTTAGTCGTTGACAAAGCATAGACAAAGCAAGTACGAACATACTCTAGTACGTCTATTCTATAAAAGATATAGGATTGTAGTCTGTGAATTTAGCAGAAATAGACAGTTTACTGATGAGTAGACGAAGGCATCTTAAGCGTCGGCTTGAGGTAGCATTGGTGCCTGCTCTAGCTCAACTCGGTAGCGCTCCACATCTTCTTCTAACTGTTGAATTCTAAGTTCGCGCTGCTCGATTTCAGGCTTTGTCTGGGTATAGCTTTGTACCTGCACCCAGACGCTAAATACCCAGGCCAAAGTCGCGCCAATACCTGCCGCAATAATCAACTCGATACACAGAGGTGCTTCAAGATCAACCCCTTTGACGATGTGAATAACTGAAGGTGTCGTATTCTCAATGCCGAAGAGCACCAGTGCTAGGCAGATTACGAAAATCACTACGAAATTGACTTGCTTCATAGGTTTCGCCTCAAATCAAACTAAGTAGATAGAATTTGTTCGAGAACACTATAACCGCTAACGGCGAAGATAGTGGATTTTTCTATAGAAGCTATGGATACACTGATCGATGCATTAGGGTGTGACAGGCGTACCAGTTAGTTGAATCGTCGTAGTGCGATCGCACAAGCCAAACTCAGCTTCCCAGCGAGAGGGGAAATCAGGGTCAATAAAAGTGATATCAAAACTCCCCCAATGGTAGGCAGGCTCACCATCTGGGCCTTCTCGAAACGTATCGCAGCGTAAAGAAGAAGAGTCTTGAACCCAATAGCCGCTGTAGGTACCTCGATCGGTGTAGACGCCTGCTAACCCATCGATGAAGATAGTGCCCAAGCCATCGCCATAGGTCCACACAGCAGTATTGTTGCGGTCCTCGTGATAGACCACATCATATTCTTCTGTTGTCCACACTTCATCGGCGATCGCTTTTGGGGAGGCGGCAAGCGTCAAAATAGCGCATAAGCCAAGCACAGCAGTTTTCATAGCAGATATCCTAGTAGTCTCTACGTTAATAGAATAGGGGGTTAGGTGGACACACTTAAGCTTCGCTAGGAACGTAGGGTTGAGAATACTCAGCGGGCGTAAGCTCTTCTATATGAATATCTTGCCGTAGCTCGCGGCCATTGGGCCCGACAATCTGACGAGGAAGCTGCTCCAAATCAACAACTTCTTTAGTATTCATGTTGTAGGTGGTGTACACCACCTTCGTAGCTTCCAAGAAAATATCCATGATTGTTAGCGTCTGATAAGCGGCAGTGGGAGTCGTCAAAAGAGACCTCGGTCCGCTGCCAAGTGCTCCACAATGAAGCATGTTTAGCTGGCCGACTTTACCCGGAAAATAAGCGTGGTGATGCCCTGTAATGTAGGTATGTACGCTGTGACGCTCTAGGAGCAGTCGTAGCTCGTCAGCTTGGTTCAAATATTCGCCAGGGCGATCGCGTCTTTGCGAAACCGCATACAAAGGTAAGTGGCCCATTACAATTCGCAGCCTAGCACTTCGCGCTTCGGGGCTAGACAGGGCGCGATCAGCCCAGGCGACTTGTTCAGGTGGGATATTAGCCGAAGACGCATCCCAAGTGAGATAGAAGATATCGTTCTGTCTAAAGCTGTAGTAGAACGGAAAGCCGCTTGCTTCGACAAAGGTAAGGTCGGTATCAAATTGATGCCCAGACCAGTACTTTTGTGTCTCTTGGCGATCTAGGACATAGACAAACTCACCATCGCTTTTATAGCTAGATGCATCGTGATTGCCTATTGTCATCGCAAAAGGTAGCCTAGCTGCACGAATTGGAAAAAGGATCTTTTCGTCAAAGGCCATCCACATGGCTTCAATCTCTGTCGCAGAAAGATTGATACTTTGACCCGCTACCATATCGCCAGCGCACAGTACCATGTCTGGCTGCCAGTCCGGCAGCATCGCCACCCCATCTATGACTTCTTGGCGGTAGTCGGTAGAGCCGTAGGCACTGTTGAGATCGCTGATAATAGCTAGGCGAATGTCACCTCGCTCAGGCGCGTAGAGTCCTGCCGGAGCAGGCGCATGTAGGTAAGACGCTGTAGAAGACGTTCTAGGATAGGGCGTAGAGGAAGTCGTGAAGCTCGAATCAGATGCGCTAGCAGATTGGTCTGACGGACTGCATGAGCTGGCTGTAGCCGCGGCTCCGCTCAGGGCAAGTCCGCTGAGAAAGACAAATCGACGACGGTTGAGCGGCATAGATAGTAATCCTAGCAATCCAAGAGAGCAGCGGTTTTTAGTATGCCATTTTGCGTTTCAGGTGTGTGGCATATGATAATCAATCGTCTGAACGTCTTTATCTGAACGTCTTTATCTGAACGTCTTTACCGATTGCAATTGGCAAATTAATGAAGCTTTCCATCGTCATTCCTGTTTATAACGAGATTCATACAGTAGGCGCTGTACTGCAATCTGTTAGTAAGGCACTGCCACATGTTGAAAAAGAAATTGTCGTAGTGGATGATGGCTCGACAGATGGAACGAGAGAATGGTTAGCTGCTGAGCAGGCTAAAGACTGGTATGGTTTGGTTGAAGAGACGGCGCTGACAGCGGTCCGTTTAGTTTTGAATGCTAAGAACCAGGGTAAAGGAGCGGCTTTGCGGGCGGGCTTTTGGCAGTCTTCTGGTGATGTGATAGTCATTCAAGACGCAGATTTAGAGTATGACCCGCGAGATTGGCAAGAGATGTGGCGATTGATCGATGAAGGCAGAGCGGATGTGGTGTACGGTTCTCGCTTTTATGGCAAGCCACATCGGGTACTTTACTTTCACCATCTGTTAGGGAATAAAACAATTTCGGCTTTGTTGAATATTGTTTGTAATACTACCCTTTCTGATGTAGAAGTCTGCTACAAAATGTTTCGCAAAGAAGTGTGGAAAGACATGACACTGACCTGTGATGGCTTTGGCTTTGAGGTCGAATTTACGGTGAAGATGGCGCGATCGCCTAGACGCTGGCGGCTGTACGAAGTGGGTATTGCTTACTACGGACGCACCTACGAGGAGGGCAAGAAAATTAGCTGGAAAGACGGTATCAAAGCGCTGTGGCTGATCATCTGGTTTGCCATTAGATAGATCAAAAATCCTTCCGCGATACTTAGCTAATTCACTTGTTAGCAATGTTTTAGCAATGTACAGAGCTAAGTAGCCGAAGCCACCATGAAACTTGAAAAGGTGCAAGATACGGTCTGCTTTACTTCAGTAAAAATCAGTCTGGTGTCGGCCTATAACATTACTGTTTGGCGCATCCCCTCCTTTTATTTGTCGCTCGAATAGTCAGTCCGGGTAGCGAAAGAACAGAAAACTATCGGCAAGATTACGAATGGCAGCGTCAGCAATATGAATGATGGCAAATTCCTGAATATTGGATTATCGACCGTCATAGACAACAGGTTGCTGTGTTCATACTAAGAGAAGATGCTTACGAAGACTATTACTATGAGTCTGAGGTCATTAGATCTATTGTGTTTCCAACGCTGCAAGTAACGACCAGCAATCTACTATCTAGCAACCTCTTCTAATCGCAATCTCAAATGGCAAGACCTCCTATCGACGAAGAGCGTGAGCATCGCATCACCTACGAGATTACCGTAGATTGTTATGATAAGTACGAAGTCTCTATGGGCTGGTATTCTTATCTTCTAGATCATCTGAACTTCCCGCTTAGGGCTCAGCAAACAATCGCTAGTTCTTCACCTAGAGCGTCAAACCAGAAGCTGTCGAAAGCTGAGGTTGTAACAATCGTTGGCATGGCTGAGACTGATGGGTTTGAAACCGATATACTTGTGGATATCGAATACTACGATGGCAGCCAAACTGATGTTATTGCTATTCCCTTAAGTCAACTTCAAATAATAGATGGCGACGATGAAAGCATGCAAGCTTTCGAAGACTGGCAGTACTGGATAGATCAAGGTAATGAACTTGCTGAGCTAGACGAAGACGAGGAGTACTGACTTTCTATGAAACTGAGTCCTACGGATGCTCAACGATTTATGAGTCTGATGCTGCCGCTTCAGTGGTATGTCAATCAAACAGCAAGAATTCTACCAGAAATCAAAGACTTTGAATCATTTTGTGCGACTGAGGCTGAAGAGAAAATACAGGTTCGAGATTATCTTTTTGCTCATACTGAGCTAATTGATCGCTTCGTACAGGACAATCTAGAAGGCCTAGACAAAGAAGGCCTAGAGACTATTTTGAGCTGGAAAAACTACGTTTCTGGAGATTTTTATATAGAGCGTTTCCTTAAGAAGTACAATATTTTTATTGCTGATGATGATACCGTGTATGGGGTTTTAGGCTTAACGAATAGCCCCTCAGATTTTATCGATAAGAGCAATCTGCCCATCAGGGTACAGACAATCCTGCTTCCCTTTCAAAACAAGATTGTCTACGATGGCTTCCTTCGCTTTTACAATGTCCTTTTTGGTCGTGGCATTAGCTCCAGTCTCAAGCAAGTCTATTTGATTACGAAAGATAATAACGCTATTGTTCAGACCTTTGATTCATCAGCAACTGAGCCAAAAGCGAAGAAAAAGTCTACTGGCAAGAAGTCTACTAACACGGATAAAGATTGGGCTCTACTTCTAGAAGAACTATCTACCAAAGCTAAGAAACTTAAAGGTGGGGGCGGGCAACCTATGACCTATAGTCCTACGTTTAGCCTGGTTCGCGCGAGCCTAGAACTGGCAAAGCTGGCCACTGAGTCGCAGCCCGACACCGACAAGCTGATTAAAAAGCACAACCGTATTAGTACATTGCTAGATCAAGTAGCAGATGCCATTATACGAGAACAGTAATCACAAGGGTGCAACTACAGAAGCAGTCACTACGAAAGCAGAGGTTCTCTCGGCTCATTCGGCAAACTCAACAGATGGCATTTGTTCAATTAAGTACTCGACTAAGCCTTCTAGAGTTGGATGCTCAAACAAGAAACTAGCGGGAATAGTTGGTCCCAGACTGTACTCTAGCTGATTGGCTAACTCGACTGCCATTAGAGAATCTACACCTAGATCTGCTAGCGGCTGATCTAGGGCGATCTCTTCGGGTGAACTATAGCCGAGCACATCGGCAATCTCTGCCTGAATATGCGCCATTAGATGATGGCGGCGTTCTGTAGCAGACACTTGCTTTAGCTGCTCTAGTCCCTGCAGGCGATCGCCTTGGTTCCCATCAACAGAAGATCTAAAGCGCTCTAGTACAGGTAGAGAGACGCCCGGCGGTAATTGAGCAGAGAATTTGGCCCAATCTATAGATAATACGCCAACCTGACGAACTGACTGAGCGATCAGCTTGCCTAACGTTTGCAGGCTCTTATCAGGATTGAGTAGCGTAATGCCCCTAGCGCTCATTCGACTTTGCACGTCTGCCTCTACCTGAGCAGCCATGCCGGCTTCTGCCCATGGGCCCCAGTTCACGCTTAATCCTGGCTGGTCTAACTTGCGGCGATGTTGCATAAGAGTATCCATGAAGGCATTAGCCGCAGCGTAGTTACCTTGTCCAGGAGAACCGAGCAGAGAAGCAACAGAAGAAAAACAAACGAAGAAATCTAGTGATAGCGATTGCGAAGCCTGATGTAAGTTCCAGGCACCTCTAATTTTGGGTGCCATCACCTTAGAAAATTGCTGCCATGATAGCTGAGAGAGTAGGCCGTCCTCTAGGATGCCAGCCGCGTGAATAATTCCTTTTAGCGGAGGTGAGTGCTCTGTGGTTAGCTGGCTAATGATGTTTTCAACGTCATGCGATCGCGTCACATCTCCTAAGACAACAGAAACGCTAGTCCCCAGCGCCTCTAGCTGTTCAATCACCTGCTGCGCTTCGGGGGAGGGGGCTTTTCTGGCTATCAGCGCTAGATGCTTACCGCCTTGTTCTGCTATCCACTGGGCTACCTTTAGCCCCAAGGCACCTAGCCCACCGGTAATTAAATAGCAGCTATGGCTATCGATCAAAATAGCTTTATTCTCTTTGGGGGCGATCGCGGGCAACGTCAGCACGACTTTGCCAATATGCTTAGCCTGCTGTATGTGTCGAAACGCCTGCTGACTTGCCTGAATCGGAAAAGTCTTCACTGGCAAAGGGTGAAACTGTTCTTGTTCAAATAGTTCGCCTAGTACTTTCCACAGGTTGCGAATAATTTCAGGCGTTTGCTGAGTGACTTCTCCTAAGTCAAACGGAAAATACTGGGCGGTAGGATAGGTCTGCTGAACCTGCTGTTCATCCCATATGCCGATCTTACCTAGCTCAACAAACCGACCGTTCTTCGCTAGCACTTCAAAGCTTTTGTCGATGAACTCTCCGTTTAGGCTGTTGAGAACGACATCGACGCCCTTACCTGCAGTGATCTCTAGAATCTCGTCCGCAAAGTCAAGACTGCGAGAGTTCATAACATGCGCTATGCCCTGTTCTTTTAGGAAATCCCACTTGCTAGGGCTAGCCGTTGCAAAGATTTCTGCGCCAGCACGCTGGGCTACTTGAACAGCTGCTTGACCAACGCCTCCGGCAGCAGCATGGATGAGAACGGAATCGCCTGCTTTCAAATTTGCTAGAGACTGTAAGCCGTAGTAGGCCGTTAAGAAGGCAAGCGGTAGCGTTGCCGCCTCTGCAAAAGTAATCTGAGTGGGTTTGGGAATCACGAATTCTGAGCGGGTAGTCACAAACCGACTCACGCCATCGGTAAGCATGGTAGCCATGACCTCATCACCGATATCGAAATCAACTACCTGATCGCCTTTTGCTACAACTGTGCCCGCGCACTCAAAGCCAAAAGTAAGCTGGTTGGCCTGGGTAATGCCTAGCTGCTCAGCATAGTATTCTTTCAGCAGGCCTAAAACGTTGAGCACATCGCGGAAGTTCAAGCCAGCAGCGGCGACTTGAATCTCGACATCATGCGAACCAGGCGATCGCCGCTGGATAGGCAAAATTGAAAGATTGTTGATCAGCCCATATTCTTTCAGCTTAAGTTGAAATGACTGACCAGCCGAGATAGCTAGCAGATCTGTTTTTACCTTATATTCCAAAAGACGAGCAATGTAGCGTTTATCTTGTCGATAGGCGATTTGGTCTTCGATAGTAGGAGCGTAAAGTTCATCTATAAGCTGGGCGATATCAAATGAGTCTGAGCGTGAACCCGATGCTAAATCGATCCGACGACAGCTTAGCTCAGGATGCTCAAGCGCGATGACTCGCCCTAACCCCCATAGAGAAGCCTGCTGAATACGCGGCAGGTGAAGTTCTGTCTCCTCTAGCTGCGTGATAGGCTGAACGCCTTGAGTAACTAGCCACAGCGGCACCGAGATGCGCGCCTTAGTCAATGACTGCACGAGGTGAAGCACGCTTTCGCAGTCGTGATGTTGAGTATCTGGATTGCATAGATAGATAATTCCTTCTAGGGGCTGTTCTACGATCGATGCGATGAGCTGATTGAAGTCGTCTAGGCTGACGGGATTGAGCTGATAGTGTTGAGGATCTAGCTGCCGATAGGCGTTATTGAAAGAGACCTTGATAGTGCGATCGCCCCTAGCTTCAATCTGTTCTATGACCTGCTTGCCAACGTTTGCTTCCAAGTCATCAACAATGACCAACCACTGCTTTTCGGTCGGTAGAATAGGTGCTGGAGCTGGCACCAGGGGAGCTACCTCCCAAGCTAATTCGTACAGAGCAGGCTCTACCTCTGGCTGAAGATAGCGCATCAGGATCTCTCTGTTTGTCTGCTTAAGGGCTAACCCTTTGACTTCTGCAGCTACTACACCAGATGGAGTGACTAGCTGTACATTCCCAAGAAGTTGCTGGGCTTTGGTATCAGTTGCTTGATCATCCGCAATCGAGGCGATCGCCCACAATGAATGGCCAAGCGGACCGTAAACCTGTAGTTCTGTGACGCCCACTGGTAAGTAAATCTGTTGCGCGTTAGTTTCTCCAATAGCAGCAGCTAAAATCTGGAAACTAGCATCTAATAGCACCGGATGCAGCCGATAGAAATCTGCGTTTCGCGTTAATGATTCTGTCAGGATAATCTTTCCTAAAGCTCGATTCGGCGCGGCCCAAAGCTGCTCAATAGCCTGAAAGTCCGAACCATATTCTAGCCCCCGGGCATGCAGCTTTTCGTAGTATTCAGCCACTGGAATCTGCTGTAGAAAGCTGGCTTGGCACTCGTCTAAGTCAATAGGCGATGGAGGCGCACTACCGACTGGCTGGATGATTCCCTTAGCATGAGTCACCCAGCGAGGTTCGGCTGGGTTAGAGTCGGTTTCCTCTAGACTAAAGATCTCAAACTGTTGAGTACCGTCTGCTTGCGGCGTGAGAACAGTTTGAACTGTTGTTGGCTGAGCTTCAGATAGAATGAGCCCTCGCTGAATCACAACTTGGGTAAGCGACTGGGCGAAAGACGTATCAGCTGTTTTAGCAGCAGCGGCTAGGGCAATTTCGAGATAAGCTGTGGCTGGCAAGATGGCCTGAGAAAAGACGCGATGATGGGTAAGATAGGCGGGCTGTTGTGGGCTGAGCTGCGTTTGAAATTGAACAGGCCCAACCGGGGAGTAGACGCGTTGACCCACTAGCGGATGTCTATCGCTAGGTGCTAAATGGCTAGCAAGCGGATTGACTGTAGAAGATGAAGGACTCGGTTCTAGCCAGTAGCGCTGTCTCTGAAATGGATAGGTCGGTAACAGAACTTTCTGATACGAATTAAAGCGATAGAAGTTTTTCCAGTTTATCTTTGCGCCTCTAGTGTAGAGCTGACAAAGGCTATTGATCATTTGTTGCCAGTCAGATTGCTCTGGGCGCAAGCTAGGTAGCCAGCTGCTGGCGTTATCAGCCGGTAAACACTGTTTGCCCATACCTAGCAATAGCGGTTTTGGTCCTATCTCTAGATAAACATCACAGCGCTTTTCGTGCAGGTTGAGCATGCCTTTTGCGAACTTGACAGGTTGCTCTATGTGCTCGATCCAATAGTCGGCAGTGGCGATCGCTCTATCGCCTCCGTCTTCAGTTAAACAAGAGACAAACGGAATTTGAGGTCGCGAATAGTCTATCTTTCTGGCGACGGTGGCAAACTCCGCTACCATCGGCGCCATAAAAGGAGAATGAAATGCGTGGGAAACGGTCAGCTTTTTGTGCTTAATGTCTTTCTCGCTAAGGGTCTGAGCGATCGCCCTTATCGCTTCCGCTTTCCCTGAAACCACTACGCTATTGGGTCCATTGATCGTGGCAATACTCACTTGAGCATGGACTTGAGCAGCGGTCTGAGCAGAAGTCGCCTGGTAGGGTGCAATCCATTCTTCTACCTGTTCTACTGTGGCTAGAATCGAGAGCATTTCGCCACCCGCAGGTAACGCCTGCATCAGCCGTCCTCGTTCTGCAATTAGCGATAGACCTTCTTCTAAGCTAAAGACCCCTGCAATACAAGCCGCAGCGTATTCACCTACGCTATGGCCAAGTACCAGATCCGGTTCGATTCCCCAGGACTGCCAGAGCTGAGCTAAAGCGTATTCGATGGCAAAGAGGGCGGGTTGGGTATGAGCAGTTTCGTCGAGACGGGAGCTAGCGCGTTGGAAAGATAAAGAGGTGGGGTAAAGACTGTCTAGTAAGGAGATTCCTTGTTTAGATAGAATCTTTTTACATCGATCGATCGCCTGCCGAAAGATAGGCTGAGTTTCGTAGAGCTGCCGGCCCATGTCTACGTATTGAGAGCCTTGTCCTGTAAAAAGAAAAGCGATCTTTGGGGGCTTTTGGATGATCGCTTTGGGTTTAGATCCAAGTGTCTGAAGCTGTTGCTGTAGCTGAGGGGTAGAGGCTGTGACGGTAGCATAGCGATGAGAGAAGTGCGATCGTCCGACGTTTGCGGTATAGCAGATATCCGCAACTGATAGGTGATCGTTTCTCTGTAGCCAATCTTGATACTGAAGTACGTATGTGTTTAGCGCTTCGTCGCTCTTCGCTGAGATCGTCAGTATGTGTAGCGAATCGCTTTCCGACTCGCGATTGTTGAGGTTATGGATTGGGACTGCCCAACTAGGTTCAATAGACCGAGAGGGTTGCGGCCTAGGCGCTTCTGATACGATGACATGAGCGTTTGTTCCCCCAAAACCGAAAGAGCTAACTCCAGCAATTCGTGGTCTATCGCCTGAGGGCCAAACTTTGTTTTCTGTTGGAATTTCCAACGGCGTATTTTCTAGCTGGATATAGGGATTAAGCTTTTCTAGATGCAGGTGCCGGGGAATTTCTTCGTGCTGCAAGCAAAGCAACACTTTGATTAATCCGGCCATGCCAGCAGCGGCTTCTAGATGACCGATATTCGTTTTCACTGAACCTAGCTGACAAGTCCAATCTTCCATTGGTGGCATCTCTCCACCGCTCTTTTCAGGCTGATCAAATACCGCTTTTAACGCGTTGACCTCGATTGGATCGCCTAGCGCCGTTCCTGTGCCGTGAGCCTCAATATAGTCAACCTGCTCTGCGCTAATTCCAGCATTTGCCAGCGCTTGTCTAATGACACTTTGCTGTGCCAAGCTATTTGGCGCAGTCAGTCCGTTACTACGGCCATCTTGATTGACGGCCGATCCTCGAACGATCCCTAGGATAGTATCGCCATCCTGTTGAGCATCCGCTAGCCGCTTGAGTGCGACAACGCCACAGCCCTCGCTGCGCACATAGCCGTCAGCACTCGCATCAAAAGTCTTGCATCTTCCATCTGCTGCCATCATCTGTGCTTGAGAGAACGTGACCGTCAGCTGAGGATTTAGGATTAGATTCACGCCGCCCGCTAAAGCCAAATCACATTCACCCGCTCGCAGACTTTGACACGCCTGGTGTAGCGCTACGAGGGAAGAAGAACAAGCGGTATCAATCGCGAAGCTCGGTCCATGCCAATCGAGAAAATAAGAAAGTCGATTAGCGCTAATACTAAAAGCGTTGCCTGTGCCGTAGTAGACATCTGTATTCAGTTGAGTCCCTTGTACCCGCGAATAGTCGCCGTTACTGATTCCTAAAAAAATGCCTGACTGACTGCCGGCTAGTTCGTCTGCTGAGAGTCCTGCATTCTCTAGAGTCTGCCAGCAGACTTCCAATAGCAGTCGCTGTTGAGGATCCATATGGATGGCCTCTCTAGGAGAAATCCCAAAGAACTTAGGATCAAAGTGATCGACTTGCTTCAAAAAGCCACCCCACCTCGCTAGGTTCTGAGACGGCAGAACAGATTCGAGCTGATCTATATCCCAACGCGAAAGGGGCACTTCTGTAATCGCGTCCTGGCCATGGTGTAAGAGCTGCCAGAAGCTTTGAGTGCTAGATGCCCCTGGAAACCGACAGTCCATACCAATCACTGCGATCGCCTCTCCCACCCCCCCTTGCCGTACTCGCACCTGAGCTAACGCCTCCGACTGCGTCGCCCGTGAGTCTCCAATCACTAGCTGCCGGGCTAATGTCGCGATCGTAGGAAAGTCGTAAACTATCGTTGGCATCACTGGATATCCTAGCCAGGCTTCTAGCTCAGTCGACATCTCAACTACCTGCAATGAGCCTAATCCATAGCTAGCAAGCGGCTCATGGCGATCGATCTCAGTCGGCGCTATCTGGGCTGCTTGAGCAATTCGATTAGTCAGCCAAGTTTCGACTGCCTGGATTTTCTCTTGCTCAGTTGCCAGTTCAGCTAGTACAACAGAAAATTCTTCAGAGGGGGCAACCACGGCTTGAAGATCTCTTACCCATTCTCCAACCACCGTCAGGCTAGCGTCTAGGAACTGACTCCGGCACTGCTTACGCTGTACTTTTCCACTAGAGGTTTTGGGTAAGCTTCCTGGTTTTAGTAGCTGTACAGCATACAGCTGCAGTTCGTGGACTTCAGAAACAGCTCGGCGAATTGCTAATATAATTTCATCTTTCACTTGCCTATCTTCGTTCAAGTCGCGTAAGTAGGCGCGAGTTACCTCTGCGATTATCACGAGCTGCTCAGCGGCATTCTGTTCTACTGAGAATGCAGCACATCCGCTGATCTGAATTGCTTGGTGTGCGTTTTCCACCGTCTGCTCAATATCTTGAGGATAGTGATTACGTCCACGGATGATCACCACGTCTTTCAGTCGTCCGGTAACAAAGAGTTCTTGATTGTGCAAGAACCCTAGATCGCCCGTACGTAAAAAGTTTGCTTCGCTGCCTGTCAGCTTGGCTTGAAACGTTGTTTCTGTTTGCTCTGGCCGCTGCCAATACCCCTGAGCAATACTTTTACCCGCCACCCAAATCTCTCCTACTTTGCCGCTCTCACAAGCAGTCAGTGTCTTGGGATCAACAATCTTTACTTGCTGCTCTAGCCAGCTATGACCACAGCCCACAACCGGCTTGCTTTCCCCTGGTATAGCGCTGGCGATCGCCCGGTTTCGCTCTAGCGCATTCGGGTTGATATTGTAGATCACCGGTTCTGCAGCCCGACTACCCCCTGTAACTAGCAGGGTTGTCTCAGCCATGCCATAGCAAGGATAAAAGGCACTGCGTTTGAATTTGCTGGGCGCAAATGTCTTTGAGAATTTCTCTAGCGTTTCGGGGCGAACAGGCTCTGCCCCCGTAAAGGCAAGGCTCCAACGGCTCAGATCAAGCGCCGCAATCTGTTCTGGTCTAGCAGTTTGAGCGCACAGCTCGTAGGCAAAGTTCGGACCGCCACTGGTCACAACTTTATAGTCTGAGATGGCCTGTAGCCATCGAATCGGCTTTTGTAGGAAAGCGACCGGTGACATTAGAACCACTGTTCCGCCCCCATAAACTGTTTGTAGCAGTCCCCCGATAAGCCCCATATCGTGGTGAAAGGGCAGCCAAGAAGCGCCTATATGCTCGGGGCTGCTCTCAAAGCATCGGTAAATCATTTTGCTGTTGTGCAGCATGTTCTCATGAGAGACCATCACCCCTTTGGGCGCGCCAGTTGATCCAGAAGTATATTGCAAGAAAGCTAGGCTTCTACTCTTTTCGGTCTCTGATAGGTCTGCATACCAAGGACTAAGCGGCGCTGTGGCGCAAGATAAAAGCGCCGGCAGGTCGTCTGTCGCTAGCCAGGTCATACCTGAAGAGAGGGGGTCTTGCTCCCAACTTTTCTGAGCATCGATAATGGCCTTTCGAGTGGTAAGTGCTAGGGCCGGCTGACAATCTTGAGCGATCGCCTGTAACCTTCCTAAACTTTGGTTATGACGCGGAGGATAGGCGGGAACAGCGACAATACCTGCATAGAGACAGCCGAAGAAACCAGTGATAAAATCGAGGCCAGCGGGGTAGAGCAACAGGGCGCGATCGCCTTGCTTAGCCCCTGAGTTTAGTAAGTAATCGGCAATCTCCGTCGCTTTTTTGTCTAGCTGCGCATAAGTCAATCTAGCTGCTTCGTGCTCACCATTTTCTAGAAAGATATAAGCAGTTCTATCGGAGTATTCTATCGCCCTAAATTTCAGTAAATCGACAAAGTTAGTAATACTGGAATCTAACATCGGTTTTCTTCGGATGACAGGGCTAATAGCTGCTGATAGCTATCTATGAACAAATAGAACAAATAAAAGAGAGAATGACTCTACTATAGAAGAATCGAAAGCAGTCTGCTGAATGCACCTTGATGATGCCTTTCTTTGTGACATCTCTATAGGTATTGAGGCATTAGAGTTCTATAGACATTAGAGTAGGATCGAGCAAGATTCCTTCAGCAGAGCGAGCGTTCTTCCACTCATAGATGATATTTAGCTCACCGGTTAGATACTTGGATTTGCAAGTGGTTCTCTGCACTTTGCCAGTAGGCGTCTTCGGCGTGCTGCCAGGACGAACAAGGGCGATCGCATGAGCTTCTAACATGTGATGCATTGCTAAGCTTTGCCGAATTGCACCAACCACTGACTCTACGTCTAGAGACCGTAAGTACCGAGACTCAATCTCTTGGACGACGACTAGTCTCTCTTCTTCGTCTACTGCTACGCCAAAAACAGCTACCCCAGCCGGACGCAAAGTGGGATGGCTTTTTTCTACCGTTGTTTCAATAAAGTGAGGATAATGATTATTACCCCACAGAATAATGACATCTTTTAGCCGCCCAGTGATAAACAGCTCATCGCCCTGAAGAAATCCCATATCCCCCGTCCGCAAAAACGGACCTTCTCCTGCTGCTGTATGAGCTTGAAATGTTTGTTCAGTCTGCTCTTCTCTATTGAAATATCCTTGGGCCACACTAGGCCCGGATACCCAAACTTCACCCACCTCATCTTCAGCGCACTGTTTCAAGGTATCTGGATCAACAATAGCGATCTGATGGTTCTCACCGGTTTTGCCGCAACTAACTACTTTCCTCGCTTCTGAGACGTTTTCTGAAATGTTTTCTGTAGGAGCAGCGACTATTTTGTTCTTCTCTAAAGCAGACCGCTGAATAGATTTGACAACGGGTGAACAATTCCGTGGTGTTGTCGTAATCATCACAGTGGTTTCGGCCATACCGTAAGCCGGACAAAAGGCGGCTTTGCGAAATCCTGCTGGTGCGAATGCACTAGCAAACCGATCTAGCGTGTCAGGAAGAACAGGTTCTGCGCCATTAGCTGCGATCGCCCAGCTACTCAAATCTAGTCCTTTTCTTTGCTCGGGTGTAATTTTGCGCAGACATAGCTCGAAGGCAAAGTTCGGACCGCCGCTGATTGTGCCTCGATAGCGAGAAATCGCCTGCAACCAGCGCAAAGGCTTCAAGATGAAGTCTACAGGTGACATCATCACGACTGGCCGCCCGACGTAGATTGGCTGGGTGACGGCGCACACCAATCCTAAATCATGATAAAGCGGTAGCCAGCAAATTCCAATATCACTTGCAGTATACTGACAGGCTGCTTGAATCATCGCTAGGTTGTTCAACACATTGCCGTGGCTGATCATCGCACCTTTTGGTAGGCCAGTAGACCCAGAGGTATATTGCAAATAGGCCAAGGTTTTATCTTCTAGCTTGGGCATCTGCCAACTATTAGCGTTCTTTCCCCCCAGCTGATCGACCTCTATCCAATGAATTTGATCAAGCGGCGGCGTCACGACAAAAGGCTCTGATAGGCGCTCCATCAAGGGTTGTGTCGTTAGCGCAAACTGGATCTGGGCATCGACAGCCTTGTATTGAAGTTCTAAAAGGAGAGATTCATTTAATGGCGGCCAAGCGGTCACCGCCACTGCGCCAGCATACAAACAGCCAAAGAAGGCGCTCGTAAAGGCCAGTCCGTCTGAAAGCGGGAAGGTAAGTAGCACCCTAGCTCCAGACGCACCAAGGGATTGGAGATGAGCTGCAATCGCCCTTGCCTGTATATCCAGCTGATAATAGGTCAAGCGACCATACTCACTCTCACCATTTTCTAAACCGATATAGGCAATTTGATTCGGCTGCTGCTCGGCTCTGTAGCGCAGAATCTCAACTAAAGAAGCGCAGTGGTCTAATTGAGTTGGGTGACTAGAAAGAGGAAAAGCCATAGAGACAAAATTATAGAAGCCGAATTAGAAGCCAAATTAAAGAAACCACAATAGCGCTGAAGAGGCCACAAGGACTCAGTGATAGAGGCTCTAGCTAATTTTTCTTGTAAAAGCCCCATGAAAGCTCCCCGAAAGCCCTGTGGAAAGCTCCGTGAAAGCACTGAGAAGGCAGATGGATTATAGCCCGCTGAAAGGGTTGATTCAAAGGTGTCAGATAAAATTTAATCAGTTTAATCAACGATCGCAAGCTGCTACCGCCAATAGCGAGAGCCCCACCGGACAACCCAATCGGTTCTCTACCGTTTGAAACAACGGTACACAGCGATCAAACCAGCCCACTTGGTTACCGGGTGGCGTTACGAGACCTCTTACTCCATTGAGCCACCATCCCAAAATCCCAGCCAAATTAAAATAGTTCAGCGTGGTCTGCGTATAGGCAGCTTTGGTCAGTGCTGTTTGCAAAGTCGCAGGCGTATAGCGGCGATGGTGCCCGACTGCTTCGTCTAGTGAGTTGTACAGCGATTCAAGCGCCGGCACCTTTACTATTAAAGTTCCATCTGGCGCCAGCATTTGACTGAGTCTGCGCAAAACAGCCACGTCGTCCTTGATATGCTCTAGCACATCTAGCATGATGATAGTGTCAAACGACTGATCAGGCGCCATCGCTGTCACATCAGCAGCGGCGACTTGGACGTGGGGATGAGCTTGAAGGCGCGATCGCGTTTGCCGCGTATAGCCCTCATCCAAATCGATTGCCAGTAGTTCTGAACAGTGCTGGGCAATCAACATCGTAAAGTTACCACATCCACAGCCGACTTCTAGCGTGCGCCCCTTAACATGCGGCTGTAGCTGAGAGAAGATCCACTGGTTATAGCGAGTCGCCGACTGAAGATGGTCAAACCAGACATCTTGCGCACGTAGCATGTTGAACAACTCTCCTAAAAGATCGTAAGGCGCACTAGAAAGCGTAGTGTATTATCACTCACCTTACCTACTGCTAGCGTGATTAACTCTACATTTCAATTAGCGTCTTTATCGCTAAAACATCGTCAGGTGGCTTTTTGGTTTGGTGTTAGCTTCATCACGCCGCTTTACTACGGCTTAGTTTCATTTTTCTATTCCACTTCGTCAGCGTACATTGTTCAAGATGATGCTCGCTATCACATCGTTTGGCTACAGCGCCTAGTCGATCCCGACTTATTCCCTAACGATATTATGGCGGAGTATTACAGTGCTATTCAGGGAATTGGGTTTAGATCGTTCTATAGTTTGGCAGCTTCCCTAGGGATTGAACCGCTTGCCTTTGCGAAGATTGTGCCGCTTTTGTTAGCACTGATCACCACAGCTTATATTTTTTGGGTGGCGCTGCTGATTCTGCCAGTCCCTATCTGCGGTGCGTTGACAACTATTATCTTGAATCAGAATATCTGGATTAGAGACGATTTGATCTCAGCTTCGCCTCGCGCATTCGTATATCCGCTGTTTGCAGCTTTTTTGTACTATCTACTGCGAGATTCTAAGGTTCTAGCTTTGGTCTCGCTAGGGCTATTGAGTCTGTTTTATCCGCAGATGGCGCTGGTCTCTGTTGGCATTTTGACTATCAGGCTAATTAAATGGGATAGGATGACACCAAGGTTGTCAAAGCAGTCACGAGACTATGGTTTTTGGTTGACTGCGGCAGTGATGACAGGCGTAGTCCTGTTGCTATTCTCTCACCAGGTTGCTCAGCAGGCGGGGCCGCTGACTTCATTGGCGCAGATGAAAGTATGGCCGGAGTTTCAGCCAAATGGACGCGGTGCTTACTTTGGATTACCTTTTCTGTCGTTTTGGTTTGACGGCCTTAGCGGCTTACGGTTTCCGCTCTATCCGCCGATTATCTGGTTAGGGGCAATGCTGCCGCTGGTAGTGTGGAAGGTGCCCCAATTCTTTCACAAAGCGTTTCCACTCTCAAAGGCAATTACTGCTGAAGTCAGAGTGCTAGGTGAGTTATTTGTTGCGTCGATGGGATTCTTCTTCCTTTCCCATATTATTTTTCCGACGCTGTATCTGCCAAGTCGGTATAGCTTTTACAGCACTCGGTTTGTATTGGCGATCGCCTCTGGTGTGATGCTGACGCTAGTCATGCAGTGCTGGGTTGGCTGGCTGATCCGTAAAGGACGGTGCTGGCGACAGTGGAGTGGATTAGATCTAGTGCGAGTAGCGGTGAGTGTCGGGTTTGCGATCGCAGTTATCGTTGCTCCTTCTATTCCTGTTCTCTTTCTAAAAGGACAAAGTTGGGAAGTTGGAACACCTGTGAGCCTCTACGACTTATTAGCAAAGTCTCCTAAAGACACCCTGGTGGCGTCGTTGGTGCAAGAGGTAAACGATGATATTCCTGCATTTGCCCAGCGCTCTGTCCTTGTTGGCCGAGAGTTCGCTCTACCCTATCATGTGATTTTCTATGGAGAGATGCGGCAGCGAATGCGAGATTTGATGAACGCACAGTACAGCCCAGCACTATCAGAAGTGCAAGCGTTCATCGCCTTCTACGGTATTGATATCTGGATTCTATCGGAAGATTTTATGAATGATGGCTATTTAGCCCAGAAGGATTGGTTGCTCAATAGCTCAGAGAGAGCAAGCGTGATAGAAGCGAATGATAGCCTTTCTCAAGGCGGCTTGCCTGCTTTGAGCCAAACGATACCTGTCTGTTCTATCTACACCGAAGCGGGTTTAATTGCGTTGGATGCTAACTGTGTGGTCAATCTAGATAGCTGATAATTAGTGGCGTGGGACAACGCCCTATACAGCCTTTCCCTTGAGGAAGACTAATCACCTTTAAAGGTAGCCTTAGCAGTCATTTGTACACCTACTCTTCGAGGGTATCTGAAGCGAGTGAATTCCTCCAAGTGAGGTCGTAGGGCGCTTGGGATAGATAGCGAGCACCTTGTGCTTGAAGGTAGGGTCTGTAGGTTTCGTTGCCTGCTAGATAGACTTGGAAAAAGGCGGTGTTGAGCATCTGATGGTAGTTTTCAGCGATCGCACGAATTCCTTCCCAGTCGTTTTCTTGCCCAGTGAGACGATCAAGGACTTCTAGGGTGATGCGAGCATGGGGTAGGCCAGTGGTGACAGCTAGATAGCGATCTTTGGCGGCAGGATTAGCATCGCCATCGCTAAGCCAGCTAAAGGCGGGAAGCTGTTCGATGACGAAAGGGGTAAGGATGTCTTTGTCGGTCGCTTCCCACAGGACTGGACCGTCAACTTGGGCCATACCGTCTGGTCCATAAAGACTGCGGCTAAAGGGCACGAAGGTGTAGATAGCTTTGATTCGATCGTCTTTTAGAGTAGCGTTAGCGATCGCACCTTCTGGCAGTTCCAAGGCGCGGCACTGATACAGCAATGAGATATTGAACAGGCTAGAGCGGGTTTCGCAAGCATGTTGTAGGTGCTCTAAATCGATTTCTGCCCCAGCAAGCGCAAGCGCTGTTGTACCGCCAAAGGAATAACCAAAGACGCCTGCTCGCTCTGGGTCTAGGTGATTGCTGAACTGCGTTTGGTTCAAGCGAGAAAGTTCGTCGAGGATAAAACTGACGTCTAGCGGCCTGTCAATATATTCAGTCGGTTCAAAATTTTCAGCTTCTAAACCGTTGTAAAAATCGCTAAGCCGTTCGCGATCGCTCCCTGGATGATCTAGCAAGGCTACGGCAAATCCGTGTGATGCCAGATGATTGGCCAGTTCTGTAAATCGATCGCGCCTAGCGCCGAGTCCATTAGAAACAACAACAACAGGAATAGAGCGATCACTGTCAGTCGCTAGAAAATTGGGTAGGTAGAGATCGGTAGGAATGGTGCGATCGCGTCCTTGGTCATACAGTGTCAGTGCTTCTATAGAGACTGTACGCTCACCTAGTGCCCGAGGATCTGGTAGCGCGCTGAAGTCAATAGGAGGTTCGGTTTGGGCGATCGCCTCGGTGTCTTCTGTTAGCTGTGAAACCGTCTGCTGGGTCTCTGATAGCAACGCGCGAAATCTACCGCCGAAGCGCAGCGCCTGAGCAATATTG
This sequence comes from Synechococcus sp. PCC 7335, assembly GCF_000155595.1. NCBI lineage: Bacteria > Bacillati > Cyanobacteriota > Cyanophyceae > Synechococcales > Synechococcaceae > Synechococcus > Synechococcus sp. PCC 7335. The sequence goes on from NZ_DS989904.1 coordinate 2,312,482, forward strand.
ATCCGAATATCCGATGGAAATTTCTCTATAAACTTGATAAGGGTTAATCCTTCTGGATCGGCTGCTGCTAAGGTCAAGGCAGCTCTCAATCCTTTGAAGCCATTCAATCCTGATTCAGTTTTGATCAGCTCACCTACTTCGCTTAGCAGTTGCTCGCCTGAACGAGTATAGGAAAAGCGATTAGCTAAGACAGGATCTAGATTATAGGTGGCCTTTAGCGCTGAGCGTAGCTGTTCTTGGATGTCAGGACCAAGCCGAGCCAGAATAGTCTCTAGTCCACCCGATGCTTCTCCAGTTTGGGCGAACGTCTCTAGCTCTTGGCGAGTGACGGTAATGCCAGCTAGTCCATACTGCAATTGAATGCGCTCTGCGGCCTTGGCAGTCGTTGGGACGATTAGGCTAGCGAGGGAACCTAAGAGAAAACTTAGTGCGATCACGCTAGGACGAAATGCGAAGCGAGATTGAAAATGCGGACGCGCTTTTTTTTGCAGGATTCCTATGAACTGAAGAGGCTGAAACATTCGACCTGTATAGGCTTTTGCTGCGCTAAAGCATAGTATATCAAGCATACTGTGTAGAAAAAATGCGCCAGTTTTGTCAGAGGCACAGTAGAAAACCAGGAAAAAATGACAGAACTTGGTTAGATGCTCGCCGTGTAATGTTTGCTGTGTAGTAGCTGTGTTTTATAAGAATTCCTATGGAGTACCTCCGGTTGGTTAGCAGGCGTCCGGTGCTAGTTTTGCTGGCTATTCTATGCGCCTATCTACTAGCCTATCTAGGGCTGTGGCGCTTTCAAACGAAGCTGATATTCTTGCCACGCAAGTCCGTTGGGAGTACGCCCAGCGATGTCGGTCTGCCATACGAAGATCTAAGGCTTAGCGTCAAGAACGGAGAGGTCCATAGCTGGTGGATCCCTGCGCCTACAGCCGTTGCCAATTCTCCAGTGGTCATTTTTGCCCACGGCAACGCCAGTAACCTTAGCGATCTGGTTTTTAGATTTCAGCAGTTTCACGACTGGGGCTGTTCGGTCATGGCGTTTGACTATCGGGGCTATGGAGAAAGCTCTGGCCCATTTCCTAACGAGCAGCGAGTCTATGAGGATATAGAAGCGGCCTGGCAGTATCTAACAATGCAGCGGCAGATTGAGGCTAGCAAAATTGTGGCCTATGGCCAGTCGATTGGGGGGGCGATCGCGCTAAACCTTGCTGTCGATCATCCAGAAGCAGCAGGACTGATTATGGAAAGTTCATTTACTTCTATGCGGGACATGGTGGATTACAGATTTCCGCTGTTACCCAAAGTAATACCAATAGATTGGCTCTTGACCCAGCGGTTTGATTCTGTGCAAAAGATGCGATCGCTACAGGTTCCGCTTTTGCTGATTCATGGCACCGACGACGACATTGTTCCAGTGAGTATGAGTCAGCGGCTTCACGAAGCAGCAATCTCAGGAGGAAATACAGCGACTAGATTGTTCTTGATCGATGGCGGGGACCACAACAGCTTACCGACTGCTGGGGGCGATGCTTATGCTAAAAGCATCCAAGCATTCATTGGGCTTCAATCAAATTAGACGTCCAAAGCTGCCTTCAAGACGCCCAGCGAAGCTACCCATTCCTAAGGCGTCTCATAGATAGCCGCGTAGCGAACAGCTACGTAGAGACCTCAGAATAGAAAGCAGCTATTCTACGCAGTCTTTCTTCTGTAAAGTGCATGTAGCCTCTACAGACAAGACACCCTAATGAAAAATCGCCTTGGAGTTGCTCGCCTTTCTCAGCCTCAGCTATGGAATGGGATCATCGTCATTTTGATTGGGCTGGGTGTGCTATTTCGGGTGACTAACCTCGATCGGCCGGTGTATTGGGTAGATGAGGTAGCCACTTCGATGCGGGTTTCTGGCTACACGCAGGCGGAAGTAGTCGAGCAAGTGGCGACTGAACAGCCGCTGAGTGTCTCGGACCTGCAGCGATTTCAAGTGATTCGGCCAGTTGAAGACTCTTCTGCTGAACATCCGTTGCTAGGTTTGATTGGGGTTTTGGTTCAAAGCCCAGAGCATGCGCCTTTGTATTTTGTCCTGGCTCGGTTTTGGGCGGAGCTGTTTGGCAATTCTGTGGTGGCGATGCGAAGCCTACCGGTCCTGTTCGGTCTGCTAGGAATTCCGGCAATGTATGGTACGGGGCGATCACTTTTTTCTCAGATGAAGGACGCCCAGGCACAGATTGTGGCAAAAACGGCGGCAGGGCTGCTGGCAATCTCTCCCTTTTTCGTGGCTTATTCTCAGGAGGCGCGTCCGTATAGTCTGTGGATCTTGCTGCTACTGCTAACAACTCAGTGCCTATGGCGATCGCTACAAACAGGTCGCTGGCGATGGTGGATAGCCTATGGCACCTGTCTGATTCTGTCGTTGTACACATCTTTGCTGACGATCTTGGTTGTGTTGGGTCAGGGTCTAGCAGTGCTGCTGTGGTATCGGCGGCGACTCTATGCCTATCTAACGGCTAGTGCGATCGCCTTATCTGCCCTTTCTCCCTGGGTGATTGTTGTGCTTACCCACTGGCCAAAACTGCAGAGTAATACGGTCTGGATGCAGCAATATGCGCCAATCTGGGCAACGCTAGGCACCTGGTTTTATAGTCTAGCGGTACTATTTTTCGATGTGCCCGTAGCAGAAAGGCCACTGGTTTTCGGTGTACAGGTGGTAGTGGCAACAGCGACCCTTACTTTAATTGGCTACGCTAGCTATGTTTTTGTGCGGCGAACCTCTCCTCAGCTTTGGGGACTTGTTTTGGCGACGGCCCTTTCGACGCCTAGTCTGTTGCTGCTAGTCGATCTTCTACGTAGCGGGCAGGCAGCGGCAACGCCTCGCTACTTGATGCCAACCCATCTGGTCGTGCTGCTAGTCGTCGCTTATTTGCTGTGTGACCACTTGTTCAAATTTCCTTCACCGACTAAGCTATGGCGATTGATTGCAGCTTCACTACTCACCGTGAGTTTGGTTTCTTGTCTAATTCCTCAGCCCTCGCCCTATCTCAAGAGCCGAAATCTGAGCAACGCAGATCTGACTGCGCTTTTAAACACTGTGCGATCGCCCCACTTAGTGACTACGCCTAGCTCCATTCAAGATCTGATCTCCCTTAGCTACGATCTAGATCCTGATATTGTGTTCTACGTTCTGCCTAGCGATACGGCTTCCGCGAATGACCTACTGACAGGTATTCTAAGCGAAGGTAAAGCGACTTTTTTGCTCGCTCCTTCCACCCAAGTAAGGCAGAGAGTTGAGGACAGCCAACGACTAAAGCTGACTAAGCTCTACCAGCCGCCGCCGCTAATATCTGGTGGGTTTGCCTTGACGCTATGGCAGGTCAAGCTGTTATGAAAATTGCCATAATTAGCTCTGGCTTTCTGCCGGTTATCGATGGGGTTACTGTCTCTTTATTTCACCGGGTGCGGGTGCTCAGTAAGCTGGGTCATCAGGTTTTGATTTTGTGCCCAGACTACCAGCCGGTAGCCTCGGTATATCCCAGCTGGCGCGACTATCATGGCGAAATTTTGCCCGGGGTACGGGTGGTGAATTTGCCGAGCGAGCCGTTTATGGGGGTGGAGTTTGAGCGGAATTTTAGCAGACGGGCAAATCGGCGATTGAATCAGGAGCTGGCCATGTTTGATCCAGATATTGTGCACGTAGATGAGCCGGATCGAATATTCCTAGGGACTTTGAGGGCATCGGGAGTGGCCTATGCTAAGGTGCACAACATTCCTTGTGTGGGCTTTTATCACACGAATTTTATTGACTATATTGAAGATTTTTGGCCGCTGCCCTCTGGCTTGATTGCTTTTCTTCAGTGGTTCTCGATGCTGTTTATTCGGCCTGTGTTTCACTCGTATGACGCTATTTTGGTCTCTAGCCCGGTGACAGCTGAGAAAATGGCGCTCATGAAGGTAAGGAACGTGCTGTGCGATCGCTTTTTGGGTGTGGACGTTCAGGCGTTTCAGACGCAGCGCCCAGATCCCAATTTTTTTGCGAAGACGTACAAAATTGAAGGAGTGCAAGACAAGACGAAGCTTGTATTCTTGGGACGGTTGACGCCCGATAAGGGATGGGCATTTACTTTGCGATCGCTGGCTGCTTGGGCAGGCGATCCGAACAACGCCCCCCTGCTAGGCCAAATTGCAATCATCATTGCCGGCGATGGAGAACTGCGTTCCACAGTTTTAGAGAAGCTGCAGCCGCTAGCGAACTCAACCGGGCTTTCCGTTCATCTGCTAGGACGAATAGCTCCAAACGCCGTGCCCTCTCTGCTGGCGAATAGCGATATACATATCACTACCTCTGAAAAAGAAACCCTCGGACTAACCGTGCTAGAAGCGTTTGCAGCAGGGATTCCTGTAATTGCACCTGCCAAAGGCGGCGTGAAAACTCACATTCGCGATGGGAAAAACAGCCTTTTGTTTGAACCACAAAATAGCGAAAGTTTTGGACAAGCGTTGACAAAGCTAGTTTCAGACGTAAATCTACGGTGTCAGTTAGGCCAGCAAGCCCAGCAAGATGTTGTCTGTTATGACTGGGAAAACGTGGTGCCTACCCTGCTATCCACCTGGCAAAATCAGATTTCCCTACACTCCTCGTCTTGACATCCCCTATCTCTCAGCATTACTACATAGAGAAGTTTGATTTGTGTCATCCGCATGAGTGCTTTTAGCCCCTCTCGTTCTGTTTCACCTGAGCCTGTTGCAATTGTCGGCATCGGCTGCCGTTACCCAGGAGGCGCAAACACACCTGATGCCTTTTGGCAGATGATTCGCAGCGGTGTAGACAGTGTTACCGAGGTGCCTCGCTCTCGTTGGGACGTAGAGTCTATATACGATCCTGATCCGCACACACCCAATAAAACCAATACTCGCTGGGGTGGTTTCCTAGAGCAGGTAGATCAGTTTGATCCGCAGTTTTTTGGTATGGCTCCTCGTGAGGTAGCCACCATGGATCCACAGCAGCGGCTGCTGCTAGAGGTGACTTGGGAAGCGCTAGAAGATGCAGGTCAGATCCCGAAGGCTTTACGAGGTTCTAGAACGGGCGTGTTTATTGGGATTGGCACGCACGACTATTCGATTATGCTGTGGCAGCAGCCAGTGAACGATCCCTACGCAACGACGGGGACAGGAAACTGTATTGCGGCCAATCGAATTTCGTATTTATTTGACTTTAAGGCGCCAAGTCTGGCAGTAGATACGGCCTGCTCTTCTTCTTTGGTGGCGATTCATTTGGCCTGTCAAAGTCTGTGGACGGGCGAGTCTGAAATGGCAGTCGCCGGCGGTGTGAATGTACTACTGCTGCCGACGGTGACTGCCGGCTTTTCGAAGGGTGGCTTTATGTCGGGTGAAGGCCGCTGCAAAAGTTTTGATGCGAGTGCGGATGGCTATGTTCGCAGTGAAGGGGCGGGCATTGTTGTGCTAAAGCCGCTGTCAAAGGCGCAAGCGGATGGCGATCCGATCTATGCAGTGATTCGCGGTAGTGCGGTAAATCAGGATGGCTTTAGTCAGGGGATGGCAGCGCCAAATCCACAAGCGCAGACGGCAGTACTGCAAGCGGCTTATCGACTAGCGCAGATTGACCCAGCAGCGGTCAATTATATAGAGGCGCATGGGACAGGAACAAAGCTGGGCGATCCGATTGAGGCGCAGGCGCTAGGAGCAGTACTTTCGGCGGGGCGTAGGCCCGAGCAAGCCTGTCCAATTGGATCGGTGAAAACTAACTTTGGTCATACTGAGACGGCGGCGGGTGTAGCTGGCGTGATCAAAGCGGCGCTGATGCTGAAGCATAGGGAGATGCCACCTAGTTTGCACTATTCGCAGCCAAATCCAGCGATCGACTTTGCAGGGCTAAGACTGAAGGTGCAGTCGGCGATCGCGCCTCTTCCCGCGGAGTCTTACATTGGCGTTAACTCCTTCGGCTTTGGAGGTACAAACGCGCATACTGTTTTGGCAACATTTAATGACAGTAAAAAGACTGTTTCAATTCCTGATTCCGAGAGAGTTTTAGCCATCTCCGCAAAGAACAAAGCGGCTTTGAACTCGTTGGTGAAAGGTTATCTAGATTTGGTAGAAATGCAGGATATTGATCTAGGCGTTTTGTGTAAGGCAGCGAATACGAGGCGATCGCACTTCTCTTATCGGCTAGCTTTTATTTCTAAATCTGTTGCGCAGCTAAAGGTACAGCTGCAAGACTGGCTAGCAGGTGAAGAAGAGATTGCCGGTGTAGTTTCTAACAAAGTTAGTCAAGATTCGCCTGAAGGGATTGCTTTTCTATTCACAGGCCAAGGATCGCAGTTTGTAGGTATGGGCCGTGAGCTGTATGACACTCAGTCTATTTTTCGTGAGGGTCTTGACCAATGTGCAGAGGTTTTAGCAGCGCAAAACGTTGATTTATTAAGGATTCTTTTTGAGTCAGAAGATCTAATCGACCAAACCCAGTTTACCCAGCCTGTTCTGTTCTCCTTTGAATATGCACTAACGAAGCTGTGGCAGTCATGGGGAGTTCAGCCTACGGTTGTGCTCGGCCATAGTTTAGGTGAATATGTGGCGGCCTGTGTAGCGGGTGTGTTTAGCCTTGAAGATGGCCTGAAGCTGATTGCGGCGAGAGGTCGGCTGATGCAGGCGCTGCCGGCAGGCGGGGCAATGCTGTCAGTAATAGCAGATGTAGCGCACTGCAAGGAAGTGTGTGAGCGGTCGGGAATAGGGTTGAAGGTTGAGATTGCAGCGGTTAATGGACCACAAAGCACTGTACTGTCAGGAGACGCGGCGGCGATCGCCCAAATTGCCAAGACACTAGAACAGCAGTCGATTAGAGCAAAGCCATTAGCGGTTTCTCACGCTTTTCATTCAGCGCGGATGGAGCCAATGCTAGAGGACTTTAGAGTGGTGGCAGAGTCTGTTGTATTTCGCCAGCCGACGCTGCCGATAATTTCTATGTTGACTGGAAAACTGGCCACTGCGGAGATTGCAACGGCCGACTATTGGGTGCGCCATGTGCGATCGCCTGTCCGCTTTCTAGACACAATGGAGACGCTTTACCAGCACGGCGAGAGAACTTTTCTGGAAATTGGTTCCAAGCCAATCTTGCTAGGCATGGGGCGAGGCTGCTTACCTACTGTAGAAGATGTGCAGTGGCTAGCTAGTCTACGTCCCAATCAATCAGATAAAGTCTCTATTCTTAGCAGTTTGGCTGCGCTGTATGTTCAAGGTAGAGAAATCAACTGGCAGGCGGTAGAGCCAGAGATTGATATTAAAGGACTGTCGGTTTCGCTGCCGACCTATCCGTTTCAAAGGCAGCGCTACTGGTGGGATGAGGCTAGTATCCCAAGTATGGAGCCCCCTCAGAAGACGACATTTGGTAACGAAACGGGGCACTCGCTGATTGGTAACTATCTACCCTTGGCAGGTTCTAAGGAAAAACATTTCCAAGCTCAGCTGAGTGCTCAGTTACCTAAGTACTTAAACGATCACCGCATTTTGGGACAGGTGGTCTTGCCGGGAGCGGCCTATGTAGAGATGGCGATCGCCGCCGCGCAGCAGTGGAAAAGCTCTATTGAGCTGACCCTAGAACAAGTCGTCATTGAGAAGCCGCTTACCTTCTGCAAAGATCAAGAAAGTACGCTACAAATCTCGCTGATTCCAGAGCATACAGACCAAGCTACTATTCAAGTTTTTAGCCTGCACTCTTCGAACGGAGCTGATAGAGAAACTGTTGAAGAAGTGATTAGGCACGCTACCGCGACAGTTATTTTTAACAGAGAGGCTACCGAGAAACCCTTAGTGGATTTTCAGCTAGCGGATTTTCAGGGAGCGCTATTGGCTCACCCAGTGGCAATCCCATCCTATTACCAGACTCTTAGCGACCAGGGCTTAAACTATGGCCCAAACTTCCAAGTCATCCAACAGCTCTGGCAGATAGAAGGGCAAGCACTCAGCCAGATTTGCCTGACGGAAGACAGCCTAAAAGATAGTGCAGGGGACCGCCGTGAAAAGACTTACGCCCTTCATCCGGCTCTACTAGATGGTTGCTTTCAGACTATTGGAGCTGCCGTGCAAGCGGACTCAAATCAAGGTACCTACCTACCTGTCGGTCTAGATCAACTGCAGTTTTATAGTCCCTTAGAGCGTTCTGGCTGGTGTGCGGTTAGACTACAACGCGCTCAACTTCATCAAAACGGCTCGAACCCCAGAGCGCTCAAGGCCGATCTGTTCATCTGGAATGAAGCAGGAAAGCTGGCTGCTCAGGTGAGCGGAATGACGCTTAAATACGTCACAAGCGCTACTTTGCAACAGCTCTTCAAAACAACAGAAACTCAGCCGCGTATTCAGCCTTTAGAGACTATTCAAACTACCCCGCATCGCTGGTTGCATGAACTAGTTTGGCAGGTAAAAACTCACGACCAACCTCAGTCACTATCAAATCAAAATGCTAAATTCTGGCTACTGTTTTCTGACCGTCAGGGAGTGGGAAAACAGGTTGCAAAAGAGCTACGGAATAAGAGCGATCGCGTTATTGAGGTTATGCTCGCGGATACCTATCAGCTCGATCTAGATACAGACACCTGTAGGCTGAACTCGCTAGATCCGGCCGCTTTTGGCCAGCTGTTTGATGATCTTGTTCCTACGCTTATTGCTGAGAATCAGGGAGTGCTAGCCTGCCAAATCGTATATCTATGGGCTTTAGATGCAAACCGAATCATTGGCGATCTTTTAGATCAAGAAAGAATCTGTGGTGGTCTGCTTCATTTAGTACAGACTCTAGCGAAATTTCCAGCTCTAAAAGTGCGATTGTGGCTACTGACTCAAAATGCGCAGTCGATAGAGGCTCCCAGTCCGCTTGATCTTCAACAGTCTCCATTGCCGGGTCTAGCACGCACTCTACGCCTAGAGCAGCCAGAGCTAGGATGTACTTCTATAGACTTACCGCAGCCATTCACCGATAGAGCGCAAGACCTACTAGTACAAGATCTCTGTGCGCCTGGCCCGGAAGAGCAGATTGCCTACCGTCAAGACAACCGTTTTGTCGCTAGGATCTTGCCTCAAAATAAAGCGATTCAACCGCTAACAGAGCCTAGAGAATCAGCCTTTCGGCTTGGCCTTTCTAGCTATGGTGTCTTAGACGATCTCACTTTGTTGCCTGTAGAAAGACAGCCGCCAAATGCAGGAGAAGTGGAGATTCAGGTGAAGGCGTCGGGCCTGAATTTCCGAGATGTCTTGAATGCGTTAGGAATGCTTCAGTCTGTTTTGGAAGAGATGGGATTTTCGAGTCCGAGCGAGGTTCCGTTTGGGGGGGAGTGTGCTGGCGTCGTAAGCGCTGTGGGTGAAGGCGTAGATCATTTGAAAGTGGGCGATCAGGTGATTGCAGCTCAGGCAGTAGGTAGCTTACGACAGTTTGTCACCGTTCCGGCAGAGTTTGTGGTGACTAAACCTGTTTCAATGAGTTTTGCTGATGCAGCGACGGTGCCGACAGCGTTTTTGACGGCTTACTATGGTTTGGTGAACTGTGCCAGGTTGAGAAAAGGCGATCGCGTTCTCATTCATTCAGCTGCCGGTGGTGTGGGTCAAGCGGCGGTCCAAATTGCCCAATATATAGGTGCTGAAGTCTTTGCAACGGCTAGTTCGCCGAAGTGGGATTTCTTGCGATCACTGGGCATTCAGCATGTGATGGACTCGCGCACGCTTGATTTTGCCGAAGATATTTTGAGTGCAAGCGAAGGTCGCGGCGTCGATGTTGTATTCAACAGTCTCAATGGAGAGTTTATTGATAAAAGTCTTGAGGTTTTAGCGCCACAGGGTCGGTTTGTCGAAATTGGCAAAATAGGCATCTGGGATGCTGAAAAGATGAGCCGCATTCGAGCGGATGTTGACTATTTCCCTTTTGATTTGTTGGAAGTTTCTACGGAGGAACCACAGCTCATTTCTCAGCTTCTAGCTGATTTGATGTTGCAGTTTAAGGCGAAAAATCTATGCCCTTTACCCAAGACTGTTTTTCCAATCGAGTTTGCGCCTGATGCCTTTCGATATATGGCTCAGGCCAGACATATTGGGAAAGTGGTGCTGACCTTTAGTGCGATCGCGCCGCACCAGCCGCTAATTAACCCTCAGGCGACTTATCTAATTACAGGCGGATTGGGCGCACTTGGTCTAAAGCTAGCCCGGTGGCTCGCCGAACAAGGAGCGCGCCATTTGGTGCTAATGGGTAGGCGATCGCCCTCTGAGTCCGCTCGACAGGCAATCAATGAACTTCAGCGCTCCGGAATAGCAGTAGAAACCATTCAGGCCGATGTTTCCAACCTATCTGCTCTCGAATCTGCTTTATCACCCTATCTCACCTCAAACACTAGTCTTCTAAAAGGTCCTCTAAAAGGTATCTTTCATCTAGCGGGCACCCTAGAAGATAGCCTACTGATCAACCAATCTTGGCAGAACTTTGCCAAGGTAATGAAGCCGAAGGTAATGGGCGCTTGGAACCTGCATACGCTGACCAAATCGATTGATCTTGATCACTTTGTTTGTTTTTCTTCCATTGTTTCTGTGATGGGCTCACTTGGACAGAGTAACTATGCAGCGGCTAACGCTTTTCTAGATAGTCTTGCTCACCATCGTCAGAGTCTAGGACTGCCTGCGCTGAGCCTAAACTGGGGCCCTTGGGCCGAGGCTGGCATGGTTGCTAATCTAGACGAGCGCAGCAAGAAACGTATGGTAGAGCAAGGGCTAACGCAGATTTTGCCAGAAGTCGGTTTGGATCTAATGTCGCAGCTGATGCAACAGCCCAAAGCCCAGATTGGCATTATTCCAATCGATTGGGCTACCTTTATGGCAACAGCTAGCGGACAAGCGAGTGGCTCAAATTCGTCTTTACTCTCTGCGGTGAAGCCCGTTACAGCTCCGCAGCCGCGCATACAATCCGGCGTGCTCAGTCAGCTAGCCAAGTGTGAGAAAGACAATTCTCCCGAGGAGAGGCTACGCCAACGCGCTCAAATTCTCACTGGCTACCTTCGTACTCAGTTAGCCAAGGTGATGGGCTTTAGTTCTGCCGAGGCGATCGCCCCTGACCAGCAGTTTGGCGATCTAGGGATGGATTCTTTGATGGCGGTAGAGTTTAGCAACCGCTTACAGAAAAATCTCAACCATCCTATTCCTCAGACATTAGCCTTCGACTATCCTACAATCGACGCGCTAGCGAACTATCTATCGCACGAGATTGTTGTAGATGATGCTTTGCCAGCAGAACAGCAAGAAGATGAGTCAGTAGGAGATTCTATTTTAGATAAACCTCCAAGCAAAAGCGCTGAAAACGGTGGGCTCGCTGCAAATAGAACCAATAATCTACCTACCTTTCAAGAAGTCTCTTCTGATACCGCTAGCGATCAGGTAGCATCCCAAACGGATTCGCAGGTGCCCTATACCCCTTATACCCCACCTCTAGAGCACTATGAATTCTCTCAGCTTCCCGACTACCGCCGCCTTCGTCAAGATCTAGACCGGGTTGAAGATTTGGGAAATCCCTTCTTCACTGTGCATGAAGGTACCGCAACAGATACAACGCAAATTGAAGGGCGATCGCTGATTAACTATGCTAGCTATAACTATTTAGGACTCTCTGGTGATCCCAGATTGAACCAGGCCGCCCAAGATGCGATTACCCGCTACGGTACTTCAGTTTCAGCCAGTCGGGTTGTCTCTGGCGAACGCCCCATTCATCAGCAATTAGAACAAGGACTTGCAAAATTCCTTGGAACAGAGGACTGCATTGTCTATATCGGCGGCCATGCTACCAACGTCACTACTATTGGTCATCTATTTCAAGAAAAAGATCTGATTCTATACGACGCGCTCAGTCACAACAGCATTCGAGAAGGCTGTCGCCTCTCCGGCGCAACAGCGATGGAGTTCCCTCACAACGACTGGCAGGCGCTTAGTCAGCTATTGAAAGAGCATCGCCGTCATTACGAGAAAGTGCTAATCGCAATTGAAGGCGTGTATAGCACCGACGGTGATCTGGCACCGCTGCCTGAATTTGTGCGTTTAAAGGCAGAACACAAGACCTTCTTACTCGTGGACGAAGCGCATTCTATTGGTGTTTTAGGCAATACCGGGCGAGGTATCGGTGAACACTTTGGCATTGAGCCAAGCGTGGTGGATCTATGGATGGGTACATTGAGTAAATCTTTTGCAAGCTGCGGCGGCTATATTGCAGGGTGCTCAGAACTCGTTGAGTACTTGAAATATACGGCGCCTGGTTTCGTATTCAGTGTGGGCATGGCTCCTTCTAATGCTGCCGCCGCATTCGCAGCGCTACAAATCATAGAACAAGATCCTACCCTAGTCGCCAAGGTACAGCGAAGATCTCATCTCTTCTTGACTTTGGCAAAAGAAAGAGGCCTGAACACGGGTAATAGTCATGATTCCCCAGTCATCCCGATTATTGTAGGTGAGCCGTACAAAGCCGTGCAGCTTTCCCATATTCTGTTCCAACAAGGCATCAACGTCCAGCCCATGGTCTATCCATCTGTGCCCTATGATGCGGCGCGGCTAAGGTTTTTCCTAAGTTCGTCACATACAGAAGCGCAGATCCAGCAGACTGTAGGAATAATCGCAGATGAGCTAATGATATTAAACACGGTGGCTCAAACGTGACCCGTCACTATCGAATTGCTGCGCTTCCCGGTGAGGGGATTGGCCCTGAAGTGGTTGAGTCTAGTTTGACTATTTTAGAGGCGATCGCTTCTAAAACGGGGTTCACACTCACCGTTAAGCCAGCGCTGATCGGCGAACCTGCTCGCGAACAGTTTGGCACTCCATTACCCACCGAGACGCTGCGGCTGTGTGAAGCTTCAGACGGTATTGTGTTTGGCTCAGTGACAAAAGGTGGGTTGTTAGAACTACGACGCCATTTTGATCTTTTTACTAATCTGCGCCCAGTTCGCTCATTGCCTAGCCTTGTGCGGGCTTCGCCAATCAAAGCGGAGCGGCTAGCGGGGGTAGATTTGTTGTTTGTCCGCGAGCTAGTTAGCGGCATTTACTTTGGCCCATCGGGTCGGGGGGTAGATGAGAACGGACAGTATGGATTTCATACGATGCGCTATGCGGACGAAGAAATTAGACGAGTGGCTAGGGTAGCTTTAGGGTATGCGCAGCGACGGCGATCGCACTTAGTCGTGGCCCATAAAGAAAATGCGCTACCGCATCTACCTTGGTCACAGCTAGTAGCAGAAGAGGCGATCGCCTTTCCCACTGTTAAAGTAGAGCCAATGCTAGTCGACAACCTAGCCATGCAGCTAGTCATCCGGCCACAAGACTTCGATGTCGTACTAGCGGGAAACCTGTTTGGCGATATCTTGAGTGATTTAGGCGGTGCGATTACCGGCTCAATTGGTCTGCTGGGTTCGGCTAGTCTTAATGCGAATGGGTTTGGTCTGTATGAAGCCGTCCATGGTACTGCTCCAAGCATCGCGGGTAAAGGCATTGCCAATCCGCTAGGGACCCTTGCGGGAATTATTCTTATGCTAGAGCAGTGGGGCGAGCAAAATGCTGCTAGTAGACTGACTGAAATCCAAGAGATTATCTTTGGGCAGGGATATAGGACCTTTGATCTCGCCTTACCATCCGCTTCAGCTTCAGAAAACGTACTGACTACTGCCGCACTGACCGAGTTGTTTCTGATGCATATTCGAGAGCCCTAAGCAGGTAGAATACCAATCATTCGTCTGACTTCTGAAGTAAAATGCTTCGCTTGACTCATTTATATGTTTTTTGATTCTATAAAGTGCCAACGCTATACGCTTAGTACAATCCTATTTGTTGGCATCGCTTGCCTAGCTGGTGGGGGTAATGCGGCAGCGGACGAACCGATTGTGGAAGCAGACGCACAGCCTATTGTTCCATCTGATTTAGCACTATCCGACCTAGCAGAAGAAACACCTACGGAACTCTCCGACTTTGCTATACCCGAAATAGAACAAGCTGCCGAGCAACAACCTATCAGTTGGCAAGGCGTTAGTCAGCCCAGTATTGATCTTTTACATCCCCAGCAACCAATTCTCAGCCAACAAATCTCTAGCCAACTAACCTCCGAGCAACAAAACTGGAGTAGGGAAGTTTATGAAGTAGTGGAACTAGAGAGCGAATCTCCTGAGCACTACTCTCCTGAGCACTACCCTAAGCACTATGAGAGTGCTGCCTTGCTGACTCAGGAGAATCAATTAGACGAAGCCCCTTCAAAGTTTGTTCAAGCTGGCAAACAGCGCTGGTATGTACAAGGTGGCTTAGGTGCTGATTTTGATGATGACTTATTTGGATTAGTCGGTGCTGGCGTCTCTCACTTTTTCTACAATGGTCATAGCATTAACCTCGAACTCAATGGGCTAGCTGTTGATCAGCAAGGCAACAATGCAGTCGGTTTGAACTTAGCGCTATTACTGCGATCACATTGGATACGTGGAGATAACTGGTCTATCTACATCGACGGCGGTGCAGGTCTTCTTACTACTAATAACGATGTCCCAGACGCAGGTTCTAGCTTCAACTTCACCCCTCAGATTGGCGGTGGTGCGACCTTTGCGGTCAACGACACCCAGCGTATTATGACTGGTCTGCGCTGGTATCATATCTCCAATGCTAGCCTCTTCGACTCCAATCCCGGTTTGGATGCTCTCTATGGCTACGTTGGTTACAACTTTCCCTTCTAGATTTTTTCCCTTCCAGGCAGCTGAGTGGACTCGAAGCTGACCTCTATTTATAGTCTTAACAATTTATAGTCTTAACAATCGACCTTTTCTATGACCACCGAACTTACCTGTCTGCTTCTACTAGCCCTTTGGTCTATTCCGCTCAATCATCTCCCGGCATTGGCACGTGTGTCTGAAGCGGGCATCGAATGGGCCGCAGGCAACCGAGACAAGCCTGTGGAAGGTCCGCCTTGGGTAGGTAGAGCAGACCGAGCTCAGCGTAATCATCATGACAATTTGGCGATGATTGCAACCGTGATCTTAATTGCGCAGGTGGTAGGGCAGACGGATGTATGGACAGCGAATGCCGCGATTGCAGTTCTCGCTTTTAGAGTTTTGCACGGTATAGCCTATATTGCTGGATTTGGACCAGTGCGATCGCTTGCCTACGTTGGCTCTATTATCGGACTAGGTGTCATTGTCTGGCGTATCTGCATTCCACACGTCACCTTCTAGGAGCCGTAGCATACGGCAGTGTCATATTGATAGCTGCGAAGCCTGTTTTGTTTTCCCAGGGCCGAACCGAACATTCGGATATAGCAGTTAATCGCCCGCTCAACGCCTCGACGAGTTTCATTCAAGTTTTATTTACGAGACGATGACTTGAGAGCTAGCACCGCATTCTGTCCCCCAAATCCAAAGCTGAAGCACAATAGATTTCTGAGCGCTGTTGGACGTCCGCTATAGACAAAGTCAAGATCGAATGCTGCTTGCCTAAGTCCTACACAAGGGGGTATTTCTTGTCGCCATAAGCTAATGAGTCCTAGCACCGCAGTTACTGCTCCAGACGCACCGAGAGTATGTCCTATCGCGCCTTTGCTTGCCATTACTGGTAAAGGACGATTGTTCCTTTTCGCCATCAAATCTTCAATTAGCGCTGCCTCCATCTGGTCATTTTGCATCGTGCTTGTTCCGTGTGCATGAACGGCATCGATCGCTTCTGGCTTTAGTCCGCTTCGCTCTAGGCAGCGACGCACCGCCAGCTTTCCCATTGCATAGCTCGGATCGAACGAACTGACATGATGGCTGTCATTGGTAATCCCTATGCCTGATACCTTTCCATAAATTCGCGCGCCTCGCGCTACCGCTATGTTCTCTGATTCCAACACCATCAACGCTCCGCCTTCTCCTAGCACGAATCCTTCGCGCTCCACATCGAATGGATAGCAACCTGTTTGTGCTAATGCTCCCATCTTCCGAAAGCCCGCTATCGTTAGCGGTGTAATCGGTGCTTCGATTGCCCCAGCGATCATCCGGTGGCATTGTCCACTCCGAATAAGATCTGCTGCTTGTGCGATCGCCCATGTGCCCGTTGCACAGGCAGCCATTGGTGACAAGAGAGGACCGGTGGCACCGATGATATTAGCAATGCTTAGAGCGGGACTATGCGCTAAAGCCGCTAGCCAATCTCCTACTAGCTGCCCTGGAAAAACTCGCTGGTGCGCAGCCATCTGTTCCAATACCTGTAGAGAACTCCGGCTAGACCCGACGACTACCCCACAGTCTGCTGCTGATAGTGGCTGTAGTGGGTCACTATCTCTGACTAGCCCAGCATCGTACCAAGCCTGATAGGTCAGGCGTTGGCCTATGTCTATCAAAGACATAGGCCACTTGCCGCTCATTGCTAATGGGCCCGGTGTCAGCTCGATAAAAGGTTGACGGAGCGCGATCGCACTCTCACCAGCCATCAATCTTGTCCAATTCTCCGACACCGAGTTGCCTAGCGCCGTATTCAAGCTGACACCAGTCACTACGACGTCTTGATCAGCCACTCGCAGTTGATCCTATCTAATCCGTTCTACCTAATACGCTCTACTGTGGTGCTGCATCATCTGGCAATACTAAGTTCTCAGCTCCAGATACAATTCTTACAGAACTGATCTCATCACCAGCTTGAATATCATCTACGACATCCATACCGTCTGTAACATAGCCGAATACAGCATAGCTACCGTCTAAAAAAGCAACATCTGCTAGCGTGATGTAAAACTGAGCCGAAGCTGTGTTTACGCCCGAACGAGCCATCGCGATCGCACCTCGCTTATGGTCTAGCTCAGGAGGTACCTGGATCTGAGCCTCATCAAACGTTTTGCCATAGACAATCTCATCAGAACCGTCAGGCATGATTTCCAGCGGAATCGTCCGTTCCTGCCCTGTGGCTGGATCAATATATCCACCTGTCCCTAGTCGACTAGTCGGCACATTAGGATCGACGCTTTGTGGATCCCCTCCTTGTGCTACGAAGGGCTGAGGCGATTGTACTACCCGATGAAACACAGTCCCGTTGTATATGCCCTTTTCAGCAAGATCAACAAAATTACCCGCCGTGACCGGAGCCTTCTCACCATCTAGCTCTACCGTTATGGCTCGGCCATCGACTTGAATTTCCGCCGTTGCTTTTCCGTTCAGCACGGGTAGCCCTGCTGTCAGTCCAGCCGCTGTCGACTCAGCTGACACAGCTGGCGCTTCTTGGGCAGAAGGCTCCTGTGCAACGGGGGAGTCTGTGGCTGGCGTTGTGCAACTGATAACCAATAGCGCGATCACGACTAGCAAAGACCATTTGCCGGTGAATCTAAATTTTAATTTCATCTCATACAGGCTTCCAAAAAGCCACTTCTGTTCTCTTCGCGCTGATCACCTAGGCCAGCTATTCTCCAGTTCAGCCCATTTTATAGAAATTTATCTATCAAGTCGTCGAAAGGTCTGCCTTCAAAGTTTGTCTACTAGAATAGAAGGGCGCCAGCTATCCTTTCACAAGCTGACGCCACATTCAAGTCGCCACAACGCTTAAACTTCAGATGCTGCTAACTGGTATTGACAAGACGTATTAGTCAGAGCCCAGGAGCAACATAGAGAGCTATCTTGGGTAGCGCCTAAGTAATGGAAACATACTAGCAAAGCCGAAGATCGAATATCTACTAGGCCCTCTACAGACCCTCTAGGGGCACTTGCAAGAAGCGGGCCAGTTCTGCTCCCTGGTTTTCTAGCTCTGAAAGTGCAATCGGTTGACCGACTCTTGTGATAGGAATATCCCCTTTCCCTTTAATCTTTAAGTAAAGCGCTCGCTTAGGGCTCAACCCCTCTTGAATATCCGCACGTACAGCCAATATATCTTTCAGCGGATAGTGCAAGTCGATTCGTCGGTTCTTTCCTGGAAAGCCATGCCTAAAGATCTGTGCCTTGCTCGTCTCTCTATTAAACTCGTTATAGCCACCTCCCACATCCCAGACCAGGATGAGACATAGGTAAGTACATAGCAATAGTGCCGCTATGCCATAAAACCCCATCGCAATTCCTTGGGGAACGAACACTAGCTGTGCGGGTAAGTCGGAGAACGGCAGCAAATTAGTGTGTAGATAGCTAGAGAGGCCTGCTAAAAAGAAGCCACAGCCACCAATAGCCGTAACAGCAGCCCAAAAGTAGTTACTTGGCCGCCTCGCTCCTAGAATCTCCTTGCGCAAAATGGTCTTTTCCGACGAGCGATCTTTAGATGAGGCTTTAGTAGAATTCGCAGAATCTGTAGGGCTTTTGGAAACAGTCATAATCAAAGGGCCAATCGAACGAGTAATTACACAGCCACAAGCCGGACTTGTTAAATGATATCGGTTTTATCGGTTTAATTGGGCCTATGCTGATGACTCTGTCTCTAAAATGACGGTGAAAGGAAAAAATATTAAACATTTAAGAATTTATTCTTTTTTGTTAGTCAGGCCCTCAAGAACAACCGATTTCCATTATGTAATCCGCTGTTCTTGAAGGCTTGAACGGATCAATTAAGATCAAATGACAATTGATATAGGGCGGCGATCATACCTACATCAGCCTGCTAGCACCTATTATTTCCGTCTAAAAAATTGTGTAAATGAAACTGAGAACTAACATTGCGGATTGTAAAAATTTGGATCAGTCCTTATGATAGGTACATGCCAAAATCCTTTGTGGTGGTGAACTCTAGCCACCTAGACATAGATTGACTAGGAGAATCCATCTTATGGACATCTGCTAGCTAAGTCTATTGGTATCTGACATGTCTGAGTATGCGACTCGCTATTCGGCGTGCAATTGTCCTAGGTTCTTGGCCTTAGAGGTTGGCTAATGTAGGTTTATCCTCAAAGCCATTGAACAAAGGACTTAATGCCATATTGAGGGCCATATTGAGAGGATTGATTAAATGACCATAGCAATGGGCCAAGCGCCCGCCGCGCGAGGACGGTTCGACGTTCTCGACGACTGGCTAAAGCGCGACCGATTCGTTTTTGTAGGCTGGTCCGGTTTGCTTCTGTTCCCCTGCGCCTTTTTGGCTATCGGTGGATGGATGACCGGCACTACCTTCGTCACGTCGTGGTACACCCACGGCTTGGCTAGTTCATACCTAGAAGGCTGCAACTTCCTAACGGTTGCAGTCTCTACCCCTGCTGATAGTATGGGCCATTCGCTCTTGCTACTGTGGGGCCCCGAAGCCCAAGGAGACTTCGTTCGCTGGTGCCAGATTGGTGGCCTATGGGCGTTCGTTGCCCTACACGGTGCCTTCGGTTTGATTGGCTTCATGCTGCGCCAGTTCGAGATTTCTCGTCTAGTCGGCATTCGGCCATACAACGCGATTGCCTTTAGTGGACCGATTGCGGTGTTCGTCTCTGTGTTCTTGATGTACCCGTTGGGACAGTCATCGTGGTTCTTTGCGCCGAGCTTCGGGGTAGCGGCCATCTTCCGCTTCCTATTGTTCTTGCAGGGCTTCCACAACTGGACGCTGAACCCGTTCCATATGATGGGCGTAGCCGGCATCCTAGGTGGTGCGCTACTGTGTGCAATCCACGGAGCGACCGTAGAGAACACGTTGTTCCAAGACGATGAGAACGCGAACACGTTCAGAGCGTTTGAGCCGACTCAGTCAGAAGAGACCTATTCGATGGTAACTGCGAACCGGTTTTGGTCGCAGATCTTCGGGATTGCGTTTAGCAACAAGCGCTGGTTGCACTTCTTCATGTTGTTTGTTCCGGTAACGGGGCTATGGATGAGTTCGATTGGTATTGTAGGATTAGCTTTGAACTTGCGAGCGTATGACTTCGTATCGCAGGAGATTCGGGCAGCCGAAGACCCTGAGTTTGAAACGTTCTATACGAAGAACATTCTGTTGAATGAAGGTATTCGTGCGTGGTTGAGTCCGCAGGACCAGCCGCATGAGAAATTTGTATTCCCTGAAGAGGTACTCCCCCGTGGTAACGCTCTCTAATAACAGCTTCGTCGGCGGTGGCCGCGACCAGCCCTCCACTGGCTATGCTTGGTGGTCTGGTAACGCCCGCCTAATTGATTTATCCGGTAAACTTTTGGGTGCACATGTTGCCCACGCCGGTCTGATCGTATTGTGGACAGGTGCGATGACTTTGTTTGAAGTCTCTCACTATATCCCTGAAAAGCCCATGTATGAGCAGGGCTGCATTCTCCTGCCTCACCTCGCCACTTTAGGCTGGGGTGTAGGTCCTGGTGGTGAAGTTATCAACCTATTTCCCTATTTTGTAGTGGGTGTACTTCACTTGGTCTCTTCTGCTGTTCTCGGTCTAGGTGGTGTGTATCACGCTCTACGCGGCCCTGAAACGCTTGAAGAATATTCCAGCTTCTTTAGCCAGGACTGGAAAGACAAAAACCAGATGACTAATATCATTGGATATCACCTTATTTTGCTTGGTTTAGGTGCCTTCCTTCTAGTGATAAAAGCTTGTTTTCTGGGCGGTGTTTATGACACTTGGGCACCAGGTGGCGGCGATGTTCGGGTGATCACAAATCCGACGCTCAATCCTGGAGTTATCTTCGGCTATCTCGCCTCGTCTCCTTTTGGTGGCGAAGGTTGGATTGTTGGGGTCAACAACATGGAAGACATCATCGGTGGTCACATTTGGATTGGCCTCATTTGCATCTTCGGTGGCGTATTTCACATCCTGACAAAGCCTTTTGGCTGGGCACGTCGCGCATTGATCTGGAATGGTGAGGCATATCTCTCTTACTCCATCGGTGCGGTCTCTTTGATGGCTTTCATCTGCTCCTGCTACGTTTGGTTTAATAACACTGCTTACCCCAGTGAGTTCTATGGACCTACTAACGCTGAAGCTTCTCAAGCACAGGCCATGACCTTCTTGGTTCGTGACCAGCGCCTAGGTGCTAACATCGGTTCGGCTCAAGGCCCGACTGGTCTAGGTAAGTACCTCATGCGCTCTCCAACTGGAGAGATCATCTTTGGTGGTGAGACCATGCGCTTCTGGGACTTTGACGGTCCTTGGCTTGCTCCCTTGCGGGGTACTAATGGGCTTGATCTTGACAAGCTCAAGAACGATATTCAACCATGGCAGGTACGTCGTGCGGCTGAGTACATGACTCACGCGCCCAACGCTTCTATCAACTCTGTAGGCGGTATTATCACTGAGGTTAACTCTGTTAACTTTGTGAACCCCCGTCAGTGGTTGGCTTCTTTCCACTTTGTGATGGCCTTCTTCTTCTTAGTTGGTCACCTATGGCATGCAGGTCGTGCTAGAGCTGCCGAGGGTGGCTTTGAGCGTGGCTTGAACCGTGAGGCAGAGCCAGTACTATCAATGCCTGATCTTGACTAGTGATGTCTTTTGCTTTTGCAATAGCTCCTGGTTAGTAGACTAGTTGATAGCCTACTAACAGTTAATGAAGCGCCTACTGTCATTCGACGGTGGGCGCTCTGTCGTCAGGTTATTAATCGGGGGCGTTCGAAGCGTTTCCCAAAAGCTAGATTGATATCCCTGATCAAAGTTGGGTACATAGTTCATGGCTATACCAAATAGGGACTTTCCTTTACATAGAGTACATATAGAGATAAATGCCTCGCAATTTCAACCAATGCAGCTAGTAATATTGTTATACGACCAGCTACGCCGCCAACATGGTCTGTGATGATCAATACGCCTTACTATCTACTTCGCTCTAAATCTACTGGTCAGTATCTTGTAGCTCGACCTCCAACCGAAGGGACTCATCCTGAGCAATCTGCTGCTCCCTTCTTGCTGATGTTTATCGCCGACTTCGATGCACTCAGCTACATAAACGCCCACGCTGGCGAATATGCCTCTCAATTTTCCGTAGAGTACTGTGATCGCACCAAAATTAAATCTATATGTGATCGCTGGAGCTACAAGGGCGTCGGTGTAGTCAACGATCCACTGATCCCGCGTATCGAGTTTATGAGTCTCTAACTAAACGTAGGTGGACCACACCCATGCCTATAGTTCGACTGCTGGCGCTAATGGTCATTTGACCGGTGCGAAACTGTCCATTTAGTTTGCAGTTGCTATTGTTTGTGTCTGTTCTAGTTTGTTTTTGATAACTGGTATCACCTTACAATGACTTTAGGAATTAAAACACTGGAGGTACTGAAACCCTATGCGTATCATTGGTCGTCAAATAAAGATTCTACATGGCTTCTAGTCATTCTTTACCTAGAGCATTTGAAGCGCGATAAGAAAGCAAGCTAGCGTCTAATCAGTGGTAATTGAGGGCTTCTGTGTTGTAGTAATTCTCCTACCAACAGGTATTTTTCGCTTCCAATTGTTCATGACATCTTTGACTACAAGCTCCTGTAGCCATACTTGGGCAACGACCGTTAGAGGCAAGGCTAGGAATAACCCTATAAAGCCAAAGAGAACTCCGCAGACTAGCTGGGAGGTCAGGGCGATCGCAGGCAGCAAAGAAACCTGACGCTTCATCACCATCGGGGTTAAAAGGTTACTCTCAATCTGCTGAATCAGTATGTAAAGGCCTACAACAGCCGCTCCCTTCCACGGCGCTTCTAGCAAACCGAGCACAGCGGGTGGAACTACACTAAGGACCGGCCCTATGTTGGGAATGAATGTGAGCAACCCCGCTAGAAAAGCATTGCCAATTGGTAAGGGTACACCGAGAATAGCCAAGCCAGAAAAGCTTAGAACAGTAATCACCACTATGTTGAACAGTATGCCTGCTCCCCACCCCACCAGAGATCGCTCACAATGGTCTAGTATCTCGATGACTCTGTAGCGATAGAATTGGGGAAATATTGAGACAAATACATTACGGTAAGCCTTTGGATTCACCAGTAACATGATGGTGATTACTAATACCAACAATGCATTGAACAGAATAGCTAATGTCCCTCTAAAGAAAAGGAAAGCGTTGTTGAAAACGCTTCTAGCAATCATAGGGATGTCTTGAATAAAAGTATCAAGCCTTTGAAGTTGTTCGGAGAGTTCAACCGGAATACGATCGTCAATTCTATTTATCCAGAGACTTACTTGAGCCACTTCGAGAGGGGCTTGATCTAACCATTGATTAACTTGATCAACAAAAGGAGGGGCGACTACGGCGAAAATAGCAGTTAGAACGAAAGCTAAAGCAACTAGGGTTAATACGATTGCAAAGTTTCTTTTCAGCCGCTTGCCAACAAGCGATCTAACAACCCTATTGAGCACCGTTGCTAGCGTAATAGCTGTAAATGCTAACAGTACAACAAAGCGAATTGACCATAGCAAATAAAGGCCCAGAAGCAGGGCGACAAGTCCAACTAAACTGCCGAATTTCACCAGTGAATACCTAAATTTGTATGGTTAGAATGTAGATATATAAGATAGGGACTACACTGAGCAGCTACAGCAATCACGAGTTTGCTTCACCCCTTCTCAAACAGCGAGTTCCTCGCTCAAACAAGCCAGAATTACCAGCTAGCGCAGAAAAGCGTAGTCTTCCCTTTTAGTATGCCCTAGTCTGTTACCTACTTTGCTCTCGAACCAAACAACGTACCAGTCAAGAGCTTAAGGGAGGTATAGTAAATCCTATTGCCTCTGGTGAGGCCAGTCATGTCAATTCATGACAATTGATCTCTGTGCAGCTTTCCTATGGACACAAGCGAATCTGACTAGCAAAGTGCGAACTCATTCTAAGTGAGGATTTATTCTTACTTTGGTTTACGCACTTTATCTATGCATCTTGCTCAATATCAGCGCTATTCAATAGCCTAAGAGACAAAGATGGATAGCAAATGCCAACCACTTGCTATCCAACTAGTTCTACCTAGTTCTACTAAATAGGTTAAATAGGTGCAATCACTAAACTCTTAGCGAGCCTCAGTCCCTTGATTAGGGCTACCGGCAACAGTGCCGTCATTACCAGGAGCTTCTGGCTCTGCGCCATCGCGAGTCTCTGTATTGGAGCCTTGACCTGTGGTACGGGTCTTACCTTCTAAGGGTGTTTGCTTATCGCTAGTGTCGAGATCTTTACCTTTATCTGAAGTAGACATGAATGTATCCTCTATAATCTATTGGACAAGCTGCTTCTACAATTTCGAGTAAGCGTTCTTGAGCTACTAAGATGAATCGCCCATTGAAGTTGCAGGCATCTATAGCATTAATCCTAAAATTTCATAGCTGATCGTTCATCCATCAACAGTTGCAGTCAGAATCATAATTAAGCATGACAAAAGATAGATTCTTCTATAGTTGATTCGCCCTTAAGACAGATAGGGTGTTTTGCTCCTCTAGATCTAGGAAGTTAGCTAGGTTCGCTTCTTTAATTGGGTGACTAGAGATTGCCTCACCTAATCTTCCAGCTTCATAGGCTTTGAAGACAGCTGGGTGAATATAGTACTTACGACAGGTGGCAGGTCGATTACCCAACTGCCTTGCTGCGACCTTGACCGCATCGACGATGTCTGAAGTTAACATCTTTTGACTTGGCGTCGTTTGGGTTGCTTCGTTTTCATCTAGCTCTTCTCTCGCTTTCTCTTTTTCTAGAAGCGATGTTGCTGCTGCTACAGTTCCCCCCCATGTTCTAAAGTCTTTCGCACTAAAAGGACCATCCATCGTGTTTTGTAGATACTCATTGATATCCCCTGAATCTACAGACTGTTTTTGTCCCTCTTCGTCAAAGTATTGAAACAAGGTCTGTCCAGGGATTTCTGCACAGCGCTTTACTAGCTTTGCTAGGGTCGGATCCTGCAAATGAATTTCTCTTGAAACTCCGCTTTTACCAACGTAGTGTAGTTCAATATCAGCGCTTGAGATATCAACATGTTTGTTCTCTAGCGTCGTCAGTCCGTATGATTGATTGGCCTGAGCGTATTGAGTATTACCGATGCGGATGAACGTGCGATCTAATAGCTGTATAGTAGCTGCAATAACTGTCGATCTATCAAGCGTAGATTTTACGGTGCGAGATTTGTGTCTAGCATTCTGAATAATATTAGCTGCTCTTTCGATTTCGGCTTGAACTGTCTTTCTAAGCGTAGGTAGCGCCTCTGTGAAAGGGATTAGACGATCAAACTTGAGTTGTTCTCTAAGAGCAGTCCATTCAGGATGATAGCGATATTGTTTGCGTCCTTTCAAATCTCGACCAGTTACAAGCAGATGGCCATTTTGATCACAGCAGATCCAAACGTCCTTCCAGCTAGGAGGAATGGCTAACAACTTAAAATATGTCCTCCTTTTGGGTTCTTGAATGCGCGTGCCATCGACGTCGATGTAGCTGAATCCTCTACCCCAGCGCTGTCTGCGGACACCTGGCTGCTGATCGCTGACGTAGCGCAGGCCCGCAATCTTCGCAGACTTTTCCGCATTTTGATAAAGGTTAATTGGAGAAAGCTTATCTGAAGCTCGTTGAGCAGCCGTCATGAACTATAGCCTGGTCTGTGAAATCTTAGAGAACACCTGCATCTTTTCTATTCTTTGCCTACCAGATCCTTACCTGCCAGATTGCTTGGCTTTTTCCTAGGGTGTCTTCGCTGATCGATCGCTCGCATCGCTATGGCCGCACCATTCCCATGAAGTATGAAAGATAAAACAACTGTAAGCGTCACGATGTTCCACAGCAGCGTACCGTTCTCAAAGCTACCGTTGTTCTGCGCGTAGGCTAGATAGTAAAAAGAACCAAAACCTCTGATACCCAAAAAGGCGATCGCATTCCTTTCTAGACTAGATAATCGTAGGCCCCATAAAGAGAGCTGTCCCGATAGAGGTCTAAGCACTAACATAAACAACCCTGCGAATAGAAAGTTTTGCCAAGTAAGCAGATCTAGCCCTGCTGTGGCCGCAAAGCCACCAAGAGCTAGTAACAACAGTCCTGCGAAGATCCGCTCTAGCTGAGTCGCAAACTGATATGGCTTCGAGTGATAATCGTGAAACTTCTCCACGTTTTGGCGGCAGGCAACCGCCGCTGCAAATACAGCTAAAAAGCCGTATCCATGTGCCGCCTCGGCTATTCCATACGATAGGAAAATCGCAGAGACGACAAACAGCCCTTCCCTAGTCTCTTCTCGAACGGTCTCATCCGAAACTCGAAAGGCATAGTGCGCTAGCACTAATCCCACAACTATCCCTACGAGCACACCCATCACCACCCGATAGGCAAAATCATAAGCCGTCCAGCCCAATAGCCAGCTGCCGAGCTTTCCCTGGTGTTCTGCTGCGCCAAGTGCCAAATAGACAAAAGGAAAGGCTAGCCCGTCATTTAGGCCAGCCTCTGCCGTCAAACTGAATCTAGCTGGGTCTTCACCGCCCTTATTAGGCGGACCGACCTGAACACTGTGGGCCATGACCGGGTCAGTCGGTGCTAGACAAGCTCCAAGTAAAATAGCGTCTGCTAAAGGCAGGCCAAAGATCCAATGGCCAAATAAAGCTGCACCGGCTATGCAAATCGGCATCGAAATACATAGTAGCCGCAGCGCTGACTGCCAGGTAGAAATTCGAAACTTTCGGTCGATGGCTAGCCCTGCTCCTGCCAGGGAGATGATCACAATTATCTCAGTTATATATTCCGTAACAACAGAATGATTTTTATTACCAAGCGGATCAATTAGCGGTAGATCTGCTAATTGGCTAAACAAAAATGCTGCCAATAAAAAATAGAGTAGTGGCACATTGATGAAACGGGCGCCCTTCAAGCTAGGTAGCCATGTCAGCCCTAAAAGAGAAAGACCGAAGGTGATATAGAGAATTATCTTTGGGTCCATGGTGCTAGGAAAGGATTGGTGTAGAGAAAGCGTCCGTCTGCTGAGCAGCCAAGACATCAGCAAACGGACGCTAGAACGACTAAATTTGAGTTGAGTCGGTAGCTATGCGACCTACTGCTAGTCAAATTAGAGAGCCTAAAGAGCTAGCAGATGACTAGCTAGCCAGACTATGCAACCGCTATGAACCCACCGATAGCAGCTACAATTGCCGATAGTAACGCTGTACCAAACAGCCACCAAGCCGCTGCTTCTGCCGCTGCTTTGGTATCGTCCATCTGCTGTTGAGTCTGCGCTTTGATGCTGTTGATTCGACTCTCAAACTGCTGTTCGAGCCTTTCAGCTTTTGTTAGAACGCTGTCTCTGGCCGATTCGATTTGGTCAATTACACGATTAGCGTCCGTCTTAGAGACCCGGTTATTAGCGCTGACAAGAGCCACAAGCGTATTTCGATCAAACTGAGAGAGGCGATCGCGCACTACAGAAAATCCAGACTGCGGGTCGTCCATGATGGTTTGCACGTCGCGCTTGATGCTGTAGTAGTCTAGCTCAGGGCGATCGAGCGAGTCTAGGAACATGCGGATGCGAGCAAAGATGCTGTCAATTGTGGACTCTATCGCGGTTTGGACGCTGCGAATTTGGCCTTTGACCTGATGACGAACTTCGGCAATACGACCCACGGCAGCTTCAGCCTCTTCCTGGGTCATATCAGGGCGCTGTGCAAGTAGTGCCACCATTGTCGAATCATCCATCTGGGCAATGCGATCGCCTAGCTTGCTAGCCCCTAACTTAGGATCGTTTAGCAAAAGCTTGAGGTCACGCTTGATGCCCTCAGGGTGGAGTTCATCTTTGTTGGTATTACTCAAATAGTCCTCTAATGCACCTTGGAAGGAGAGCGCTTTAGATTTAGCGCCACCTTGTGCTCGACGAGCAAGTCTGCGAGGCATTTTGACGATGCTTTGGATGGTATCGAGCAAACTGTCAATAGTTTGATTGACCTCTTGCTCATCCATATCACCTCGCTGGCTCAACAGCTGGACTAGCGTATCTCTATCCATTTTAGATAGGCGATAGCGAATAGCCCGTGCCCCCGCTTCAGGATGATTCATCAGCTTTTCTAAGTCTCGCTTGATGCCATCTGGGCTTAACTCTGGCTTACCAGTACTGCGCAAGTACTCCTCAATTGCACTATTTGCCTCATCGTACTTCGCTTGCGTTCCAGCAGTTGTCTTCTGCGGTGCGCCAACAACCGAGCGCCAAGCTGCTTCAACTGTATCAAGAACATTGTCAACTTCGTCTTCGGCGAACTCAGGGCGCTGCTTGAGCAAAGCCGCTAACGTACTTCTATCCATGCTACCTATGCGAGCACGGACTCGGCGAAAACCCTCATTGGGTTCATTTAGCAACGTCTGAATATCCCGTTTGATGCCGTCTGGATCAAGCTCTTCTTTGCCAGTATTGCGCAAGTAGTCTTCCAAAGACTGCTGTTGCTGCTGCAGTCGAACCTTAGCGGCTTTGTCTAAGCTCTCCGCATCAGCAATCACTTTTTCTAGTAACTGTTCATAGTGCTCGGAAAGTTCGTGGGCAGCCACGTCATCTCTAGTGACTAAGAACTGACGGAAATACTCAGCGTTAAATTGAGAGAGGGTTTCACGCAAATGCGCTGCATCTAGATTCTCGCTTTCAATGATAGAGCGAAAAGCCTCATCTCCCATCTCGGAGTTCAGTTCATCCGCTGGGGTGTACTTAAAGAAAGTCTCAATATACTGTTTGACGTTTCTTTCAGCAGCGGCGGTCTCGGCAGCTATGATCTCTTTGATAACCGCTTGACGGATGATCTCCATGCGGGTCGCAATATCTTTGATCTCTGCTTGAGTCAGCAGACCGCGTTCTTGCAAGCACTTGGTAAACAGATCGCGCCCAAAGTTGGACAGCTGCTTTCTGACTTCAGCAGGATCGGCTTCGGGGTCGTAAATGACATTACGGAAATTTTCATCTAGTTCAGCTGACTTCAGCTCACCGATATACGCGTGCTGAATATAGTTCTCGACGTCTGCTTGAACCAGTGTGTCGTAGAAAGGCAAAGCCTCTTTTGCAGGTGCAGGCAAAAGGCTACCACCGCTAGAAACTCTATCTCGTGCTGCTTTAACTTCACTAATGAGCTTGCTAGCATCCATATCGGAAAGATCTGACTTGCCAAGGATTGCACTAGTCAGCATGCTCATGCCCATAGACACTGCCTGATTCGTAGAAGAACTGCCAGAAGAATCGCTTTCTTCTGCTTTACTTTTTCCTTCAGAACTGATCTGCTTATTTTGCTCGCGCAAGTTGCTTACTAACGAACTGAGTTCTTTGCTCAATCCTTTGGCAGCAAGCTGTCCACCTGTAGCAGTCGCCACGACTTGCATCAAATCGTTTAAGCCTTCACTGCTGCCGGTATTTTTCTGCCAGATGCGATAAAGACGATCAGCAGTGCGTCTAGCCTCCTCTCTTGAAAGGTCGGTGCGATCTTCTAGCAGATCGACAAACGTCTTCTTATTCACCGTAGGTAGAGCGTCGCGATCAACCTCAGAAAGCCCAGCTTCTTTAACTAGCCGCTCAAACTCCTGTTCAATCGAATTAACATCAACATCAGCCGATTTTAAGGTGGATAAATAGTCCTGCAGCGTATCTTGAATACCCGAAATATCAAACCCGGCTGCCAGTTCACGGCGAATTGCCTCCGCTGCTGCTTCAGCTGTTTGCACGACCTGATTGCTGGCTGATTTTGCCCCAAGCGCCGCTGTGGCAGTCCCCATGATGGTACTAAAACCGCTGGTTGCAGACTTGACCATAGAGCCGACTAGAGAACCGACAGCCGTAGAGCTAAACCACAGCAGCAGCGTAAAGTAGGTCGCCCAAATTACCAAACCTGTAATCGCACCCAACAGTGGATTGGCGTAGGCCGTCAGACTGATTGCTAGCAAGCAAGCAAAAAACAGAGCAATACAGACCGTAATTAGTGTCCATGCACCAAAGGCAATACCGATCTTTTTGATGCCAGAACCACCGCTAGAGCTATTAGAACCACTAGAGTCGCTAGAAGAGTTGCTAGAATGGGCAACGTAAGAAACGCCTGCGGCCATCGAGAGGTTTGTCAGCAACAGCTGAAAGCCGAAAGCTAGAATTACACCAGAAAGCAGAGCAATGAAAAATTGTGGACCCGCAATTACAGCAGGTGCGGCGGGAACCTCTACGGGTACTGGCACTGCTACCGTGTCGGGAGGCGCTTGGGCTAAAAGATTGGCTACATGAAAAATATCCCTTGTCCAGATATCTTTAGCTAGCAAAAGGCTTCCGCTAAAGCTCATAATTTCTCCTCTGCTTCTCAGTAAGAATTAAGTATCTAGACTATTAACACCTTTTTGTAGACACTCTTCCTCTCTCATCAGAAGTAAGGCAATACAATAAGTTGATGAATAGAAGCTATCTGGTTCACCCTTTAGGTATAGAAACAGAAATAGAATATGGGAATATGAGCCACTCAAACGATGCTTTGCTCATCAATAAGGCAGATATTTCTAGTTAGATGAGTTGTAGCAATAGATGTTTCCAAAAGTCTTAATTGACGATTGCTAAATCTAAACTAGCAAAGTAATGACACTAGCGAGTAATACAACATATCTCTAACAGACATCGAAGGAACAGACATCAAAACCAGAGGTTTCTACCTAACTTTGCTTCGTGCTTGTGTTCTTCCAAGCTCTGAACTTTTCACCACGTTTAGTCTTTACGCTACGCCTTAGTGCTCTATATTCTGATCTGCTCTGAGGTAACTTCGATTTGTCGGCAGTAGCGGTTCCCTTCTCTTCTGCTGTCGCGTCAGGCGCAAATTTAGCATGACTATCAGGTCTGATATTAGAGCCGAATCGGTTTGCATAGACTTGAGTAAACTCAGCTCCAAACAGCAAGATTTGCGATGAGTAATAAATCCAGAGCAACAATACTACGAACGAACCTGCCGCACCATAAGCAGAAGCAACACTGCTATTGCCTATATAGAGACCAATCAACGCTTTGCCAATAGTAAAGAGAAACGCTGTAATTGCTGCGCCTGTCCAGACATCACTCCAAGCAATTCTGACATCAGGTAGCACTTTGTAGACCATGGCAAACAACAGTGTGATTACACCGAAAGAGAAAGCAGTATTTAGGATCTGCCAGGCCAAATCCCAGCCCGGTAGTAGTTCGCCGAACATACCGCTTACAGCAGATAGACCTGCACTGACTATCAGTGAAACCATTAATAAGAAGCCAATTGCCACAACCATGCCGAACGAGAGTAAGCGATCGCGAACCAATCCCCAGATCCCTTCATCCTTTCTAGCTACGACGTTCCACACCGTGTTTAGCGCATCTTGTAGCTGAACAAACAAACCAGACGCGCCAAGTATTAGTAGTCCCACACTGATGATGGTCGCCCAAAAGCCACCATCGCTAGTCGAGCGGCTAGTCAACATTTCTTCAATTAGTCCAGCTGCATTCTCACCTAGCAGTGACTGTATCTGTTCTAGAATGCGACTTTGCACCGCACTTTGCTCAAACAAAAAGCTGGCGATCGCAATGGCAATAATGAGAATTGGTGCCAGTGCAAACGTCGTGTAATAAGCTAGCGCTGCTGCTAGTCTGGAGACTTTATCGCGCTGCCACTCTGCTACCGTTTGCTTTAGAAGAGACCAAAGAATAGAAGGGTTCATAAGTTACTGCAGGCGAAGCTGTTTACCGTTTCGCGTAAGTTAACCACATCTATTTTCTATCTTCCTACTGTCTATAGACAGAGCTATCCCCACAGATTTAGCTCCTACGTGAGGTATCGCAGCTAGACTCAATACCACGACACCATATTGGGTGATTAGAATTAGGTTGTTAGAACTATCAGCTAATTAGCCCAGCACGCAGCGCTCTAACAGCAGCCTGAGTGCGATCACTTGCTCCTAACTTGTTGAGAATATTACGAACATGAGTCTTAACAGTACCTACTGTGACAAACAGCTTCTCAGCAATCTGTGCGTTACTACAGCCAGAGACAATACATTCTAGAATCTCCAACTCGCGCTCAGTCAGCGGATAAGCTTCGATAATCTGTTCATATTCAGGATCGACTGCGCGGATTTCTACTGTCTTAGTATTGAAGCTTTCTCCCACCGCTGTAGCTGGTTTGACTTGAGAGAGTACTAAACTCGCAATCGTTGGATCGATCCACGAGTTACCGGCTTGTGTCTCTTTGATTGCTGAGATCAGATCGCTAGTGTCAATTTCTTTAGTACAGTAGGAGTCGGCGCCGGCAGCGAAAGCAGCTAGTACAGCTTTTTCGCTATCGTGCATTGTTAGCATCAATATTTTCGTAGTGACATCAGGATTTTCCTTCTTAAGGCGCTGAATCATCTCGATGCCATCAATATCAGGTAAGCCAACATCTACAACGGCAACATCGGGTCTCATCTCAGCGATCAAGCTTAGACCTTTGTTCCCACTATCCGCTTCGCCTAAAAACCGTAGCCCTGCCTGACGAAAAGCTGCCCTCAATCCCATTCGCGTTAGATCGTGGTCTTCTACTAGTGCAACGCTAATCTCTTCTATCATCATCCTTTCTTGCCTTCAAATCTCGCGCGTATTTTACTTATATGTTCGTATTTTTCCTGGCGGTCAGCACGGCTTTTATGAGGATGTCATTATGAATATCGTCCTAGCATCGCAATCAGCCCGTAAGACTCCATCTATCGCAAGAGGGAGTCGCTAACACCTACGTTAGGGATTGGATGCATCTAAAGACATAGTAATACCTTTGTTCTTCATATATTTAGTTACCCATCTAGGTATCGGCAATTACCGTTCAAAATCCTTTGGAGATATTCGGTTATATCATTAGGGGGTTGATGGTCTGTATGGCAATGGTCGAACTCGCAAAATTCTTTGAACTGACATCGGACTTGATGGGCATTGTCAGTCTCGAGGGATGCTTTCAATCTGTGAATGCCGCCTTCGAGCAAGTTCTAGGCTATAGGCCCGATCAGATGCGCGATCGCCCTTTGTTAGACCTTATTCATCCCTTCGACCAGACCAACAGCCAGGCTCAGATTACCCAGCTATTGGAAAAGCGAGCAGCCACCGTCCGCTTTACGAGTCGTTGTCTTTGCCAAAATGGCAAATGGCGGCAGATAGAGTGGACTATTTCAATCGCTGATGACGTGATGTACTGCGTTGGCCATGATGTTACCAATCGCATGGACAACTTGGCACGCTATAAGCTGCTTGCTGAGCATGCCACGGATATTATCTCTCGCCAAACTATCGAGGGTGACTATCTCTATATCTCGCCTGCTTGCTATGAAGTGCTGGGCTACTATCCCAATGAGCTTATTGGTAGAAATCGCTATGATTTCATTCACCCAGAAGATGTTGCTCAGGTTAGAGAAACTATCGGTCGAATAGATCAGCAGCCTGAGACATTCTCTCTCGTTTTTAGGGCTCGGCATCGCACAGGACACTACCTATGGATGGAAGCTATCCAAAGGAAGCTCTACATAACTGAAGACTTTGACGAATATAGGATCACGAAAAATATCCCTAGCAGTCTGCTAGAAGTACCCATCGATACGCATCAGCAAACAGCGTTCGACCAGACAGCCTATCACCAATCTGACCGACCGCCTTCAAAAGCAGTGAGCGAAATTATTGTAGTGGCTCGTGACATCACCAAACGGGTACTGGCTCAAAAGCAAGTTCAACAGTTAAATGCGGAGCTAGAAGGGCGGGTTGCTCGTCGTACGCAGGAATTAGAGGCTTCCAAAAAGCAATATTTAGAACTGCTGAAAATAGAACGGGAAGGATATGCCAGAGCGGAATTAGCCCAAGCAACTGCAGAACTCTATGCTGAGGCCGTCGAAAATATGCAGGTAGGTCTTTATATATGGCGGCTAATAGATGCTGAAGATCCAACTAGCTTAACACTGGTGGCAACTAACCCGGCCGCTAGTCGACTGACGGGCATTCCTGTGGAAGGCAATGACATTATTGGTCAGCGAATTCTAGATGTTTTTCCAGGATTGGCAAATACAGATATTCTAGCGACCTATGCTGGGGTTGTTAGAACCAAGATGATGGTTGATTTAGGGGACATTTCCTACACTGATGATCGGGTAAAACCCAGCATTTTTTCGGTCAAAGCGTTTCCGTTGGCTCAAGATTGTGTGGGGGTATCTTTTGATAATGTAACCGGGCGAAGAGAGGCTGAGGCCGTTCGAATGGATCAAGCTGCTCAGCTTAGGATACTGTTTGATCAATCTGCTGTAGGCATAGGCAGAGTGTCTTTAAAGGGTGAATGGATACAGGTCAACCAGCGGCTATGCGATATGTTGGGCTACTCGATATCTGAGCTGCTAGGCAAAAACTACAGAACGATTACTCATTCAGAAGATTTAGGGGTTAGTCAAAAGACTTATGAAAGGCTAATCAGCCAGAAACTACCTCAAGTTAGCTACGAAAAGCGATATCTGACTCGAACCGGTGATGTGCTGTGGGCCAGTGTAACCGTATCTGCTTCTCATCAGGCTAGTGTTCAGGCATCAAACCTCTACCCTTCAAACGTAAGCAATAACACAGAAAATATAGGTGATAGCGCCGATCAAAGGGCAGGCTATCTCATTGTGACTATACAAGATATCACTCAAAGAAAGCAGGCAATTACAGCGCTCAAACAGCAAAAGAATAATTTGATGACTGTCAATATGAGATTGACTAACACAATGTCCCAGCTAGAGCAGCGTAATAATGAGCTAGATCAGTTTGCCTACGTTACTTCTCATGATCTCAAAGCGCCCTTACGGGCGATCGCAAATCTATCTGGCTGGATAGAGGAGGATTTAGGCGATCGGTTGCCAGCAGAGAATAAAGAACAGTTCGATCTTTTAAAGAATCGAGTGCTCCGGATGGAGGGATTTATTGATGGTCTGCTCGAATATTCACGGATTGGGCGATCCCATCAGAGCAGCGAGATCGTTGATGTTGCCTTACTACTAACAGAAGTGATTGACTCCATTGCACCGCCAAAGCAATTCTCCATTGACGTTGAAGCGCCAATGCCGGTGTTCAAAACCAAGCGCGTTCCACTATTCCAGGTATTTTCTAACCTGATAAATAATGCGATTAAACATCATGATAGGCAAGATGGCCGGGTGAAGATTTCAGTGGCTGATCAGGGTGATTGCTATGAGTTCTCAGTTGCAGATGACGGACCGGGCATTGATGCGGCCTACCATAACAAGATATTTACGATCTTTCAGACCTTGCGATCGCGCGATGATTTAGAAAGTACTGGCATCGGCCTTTCTCTGGTCGAAAAAACCATAAAGGCTGAAGGTGGAAGCATTCGTATTAATTCAGATGAAGGTAAGGGTGCTACGTTCATCTTTACGTGGCCCAAAGAGCCCTACGTTGATCACTTTGCCCGGCGCGGGTATGCATAAGCGGATTCAATAGATTGTTCTAGGAGCATGAACGCCTTTGGGAGATAGAGGGGAATCTATCTTATGATAGATAACAACATCCATACTCAGATACGGACAATCGTCATGCTCTGTATGAAATACTACGTGTGGAACATTAGGTGACTAAGATGCCAGAGATGGCTACTACTAACATTCTACTCGTGGAGGACGATAGAGTAGATGTCATGAACGTCCAGCGGTCTTTCAAACAGGCAAACATTGCAAATCCTCTGTACGTTGCTAGCAACGGTGTAGATGCGCTTGCTATCCTAAAGGGCGAGCATAGAGAAATCAGCATGCCAAATGTTCGACGCCTAGTATTGTTAGATCTCAACATGCCGAAGATGAGTGGCTTAGAGCTACTACAAAATATCCGGAAAGATCCTAGCCTACGGTCTACTCCTGTCATTGTCTTGACCACCTCGAATCAGGAGAAAGATAGGATGGAAGCCTACGATCTCAACGTTGCCGGCTATCTGCTAAAACCTGTTACATTTGGTAGTTTCTTCGAGCTGATCACTACGCTCAATCGCTACTGGGCGCTTTGCGAAATACCCTAACTGTTAGGCTAAGTAGCCTAATGAGTGACCTAGATAGATAGTTGAAGAGAAGCGAAATTCGTCTAAGACGTTTTGAATAAACCTTCAAACATCCTTTAAAGGTATCTTCTACTAGGCAAGTGTCTGTTTGAATAGTGGTAGGCCTTGTATAGCTGGTGCACTCTTGTAGCAATAGCTTCTTTTCCTAATTTGTTCAGACACTGAGCTATCAAACTGAGCTATCGATTAGTGCGGACCTAACATGTGTTTTGACCAGTCAGAATTTATTGTAAGTGCTTTGGGACAAGTAGGTATCCAGTAGACAGTAAGTCCTGATGACTTGCTTACTTTCGCTATGTCGCAAGGATTAGTGCTCCCAATCCAAATTTTTAGTTGAACAGCTGGCTGTTTAGACCGACTATGACTATTTAGTGATCGCCTGTTAATGAACTCCAGAGAAATACCTTTTTCACTCTATTGACACTAGCTGTCGGGCATTATACCAAGCTACGTTAGATCTATATCGTCAATCACTTTTTCTATTAAATCTATGACGTCAAATTATAGAAACAATAGAGTGGGAGATATAACTTAAACAATGTCTGATAGCCCTACCCAACCTATAAGCATTCTGGTCGTAGATGACGATGCGATCGACCGGATGGCATTGCATAGATCGCTTAGAGGCACTTCTTTAAACACGGTTGTTCAAGAGGCTACCAATGTGGAAGAGGCCCTTAAGACAGTCTTTGATTCCAGGTATGATTGCATATTTGTCGACTATCATCTGCCTGGACAAGATGGACTCGCTTTTGTTAGAAAGGTCCGGCAAGAGGGAATTGATACCCCTTTAGTTGTATTGACAGGCCAAGGAAGCGAGCAGACGGCGGTAGAACTGATGAAAGCAGGTGCGTCGGACTATCTACCTAAAAATAAACTGTCTCCGGAAACGCTTACTCGCATTGTCCTCAGTGCTTTACGGATGTATCAGGCTGAAATCCTTGTTAAGCAAACCAACCAACGGATATCAGAGAAAAATAGGCAGCTAGAGAGGATAAACCGAGAGCTAGAAAGAAAGCAACAGCAGATCTATCGTCAGAATCTTCAGCTGCAGGAAGTTTCTCGTCTGAAGTCTGAATTTCTAGCGACAATGTCACATGAGCTTAGAACACCACTTAACGCCATTATTGGCTTTTCCCAGATCTTATTAGGCGGCAAAAAAGGAGATATAAACGAAACACAAAGGGATATGTTAGGCCGAGTTCTTTCTAACGGCCGGCATTTGCTAGAGCTAATTAGCGATATCTTAGAACTCTCGAAAATAGAGGCAGGTAGACTTGAGCTTGAGCCATGCAAGATGGACCTTGTCAAACTGGTAGAAGAGACCGTGGAAGAGCTGCAATCGCTGATTACGCCCAAACAGCTTGATCTTAAAGTAGACATTACTCTAAATGATCCAATTATCACAAACGATCCCACTCGTGTACGGCAAGTCCTAATCAATCTACTTTCCAATGCTATCAAGTTCACTCAACATGGGTCGATCACCGTATCGATCAAGTCTTTGACAACAAAACATAGCTGTATGAACGGTGGAAGCGAAGAGATTTTGCTTTCAGTTTCTGATACTGGTTGTGGAATTAGTGATGTAGATCAACCGTATATATTTGAAGCGTTTCATCAAAGTGATCAGAGGACAAATCGACATCACGCAGGTACAGGCCTAGGGTTAGCCATCACCTATTCACTGGTAAAGATGATGTGTGGTGATATCACAGTAGAGAGCCAGGTAGATAAGGGCTCTACTTTTCGGGTGAGAATTCCCCACGAAGTTTGCGTCGAAACAGCCTCTGCCAATGCGCTAAATACGCTCAGCCGATAGAGGCTAATCAAGCTATTTAAACAGTAATTGATAATCGATAAACGCCTTTACCTTCCTAAGTTAATGCGAAGGAAATCTGAACTTAGATAGTAGTAAATACGAATTCATACAATGCTATCTGTAGGTTACGCCTTTGGTTAGACTACAGGTGCAGCAAGAGGGCGATAGAATCTTATCAAGAAAAAATAAAAGTGTGCTGATTATGACATGCTATTTAATATAATTTGAGCCTTTAAAGTTTGTGTTATCTCAACCGGTAAGAATTCTAGCTGTCGATGATGTTCCAGATAACCTATTTATCTTGGAATCTATTCTGGCTGATATAAATGAATACGACATTACCTGTGTAGAAGATGGCAAAACGGCGATTGAGAAGGTCGTAGCAAGTCCACCAGATCTAATTTTGTTGGATGTGATGATGCCAGGTATAGATGGCTATGAGGTCACTCGTCGAATTAGGGAAAACAAATCACTTCCATACATTCCAATATTGCTAGTGACGGCGCACGATCATTCTAGCCTGGCCGAAGGATTAGACTCTGGGGCAGATGATTTTATCCGTAAGCCCTTTGATATTGATGAGCTGATGGCTAGGGTACGATCGCTTA
The DNA here is from genome assembly GCF_000155595.1 of Synechococcus sp. PCC 7335. NCBI lineage: Bacteria > Bacillati > Cyanobacteriota > Cyanophyceae > Synechococcales > Synechococcaceae > Synechococcus > Synechococcus sp. PCC 7335. The sequence continues at coordinate 2,350,781 of NZ_DS989904.1, forward strand.
TCCGTTTGAAGCATTCTTTGGACGAACAGTCCGAGATGATCCGCCAGAGAGATGATTTTGTCGCCCGGCTTACGCATGATCTACGCACGCCGCTGGTAGCTGCCAACAGAATGCTTAGCCTTTGTTTGGAAGATGCGTTTGGAACTCCGCCCGACTCGGTTAAGGAAGCGCTTTCTAGTATTATCACTAACAACGAGAATCTGTTGCAGATGACTAACACACTGCTTCAGGTCTATCGTCACGAGGCTGGTCACAAAAAACTGATTTGTTCTGCTTTTTCAGCTTATACCCTAGTTAATGAGGTGGTAAAAGAGCTGAAACCGCTTGCTGACGAAAAGGGTATTGATCTGAGTATAAAGGCGCTTTCAGTCGATGGTGAAGTCCAAGGTGAAAGCGCCTCTGACTCTTATTGGATTGAAGGTGATCGCATCGAGCTTAGGCGGCTACTGACTAATCTATTGGGCAACGCTATAAAGTTTACTGACTCTGGGTACGTAGCTGTTCAGCTTTCTATCAATCCGAAGGCTGAACACGTGCCGTCGGCTGAGGCAGTCGAAATTGCTATTAAGGACACCGGCCCTGGAATTGAAGAAGAAGCTCAGAAGAGAATTTTTGAGTGGTTTTATCAGGGAACTCATATGAAATCAGGTAGCGGACTTGGTCTCCACCTATCTAAGCGCATTGCTGAAATGCACAAAGGGACTCTCAAACTAGAATCCGAGGTCGGTCAAGGCAGCACTTTTACTCTCATGTTACCTACTGCTAGCTGTGCATAATCTAGATTTGACTTCAAACTCTTGCACTCTCTTGCACTGGAAAAATACTCACGTTTAAGGTGTCAGGCTGCTCGAGTCGTCACAAGAGGTATGTCTTCTGACTCTCCGAACAGATTCGAAAGATAGAGGCCTAAATAGGTTACATATCCTACAATTAAGGCTACAAGTGAAGTTACCTGGAGATACTTTATTATGAGTATTGAAGATAAGGCAAAAGCAGCTGCTAAAGATATTGAAGGAAAGGCTCAAGAAGCAGCTGGAGATGTAACGGACAACTCTGAAGCTCAAGCAAAAGGTAAAGCTAAGCAAGCAGAAGCTTCTGCAACAAAGACGAAAGAAAACGTCAAAGACAACATTAAGGACGCTATAGATTAAGTTGTTGCATTCTCAGCAATTTAGCTCTAACTTTCCTTTTATACAGCTTTGACGGACATGGTGGATATTTACCATGTCCGTCTTTGTTTGTATGATTGATGCTATTATTAGCCTCGTTGTATATACTGCTGCGACTACCAAATCAGTTAACTTAGCAACTAAGTTAGTCACCACATATGTGAACTCTCTATCGCAGCTGTCACCAAGATTGAACTAAGTAGAAAGGTACGCGAAAAACGACTTATGCGCTTTCCTTTTGCTTTACAGTTCTGTTCAAGAGCCTCGGTAGATTATCAATATAAGCCAATAAAACACAAAAGAGCTGAAGATAATCTAGTCACTTCAACTCTTTTCTATAATAGTATTTACTTTAATGGTCTCTTCAGCTATGAGTAATTCGCCAACTCTCTAGCTATGACATTAAAGAATATCTAGTGGCCTACTTTTTTACATCAGGCACGATATCTGGTTTCTCTTTGTCTTCCCAGCCCACGGGACGCTTAGAGTTGTACCATGCAATTGAACCTATGGTTACTGCTGCAATAAAGCCTATGATTCCAACCGAGGTCAGCGAGAATGCATAAGGCGCCTCTTCTACTACAGTTTCTAGTAACAGAGTCATAAAATATCCTCTTATAGTTTATCAACCAAGTATTACAGACAGATAGTTGCTTAATTCTCTGTCTATTAGATGACTTTTACCAGTATGTCTTGCAAGTACGATCCATCTGCAGACATATTTAGTATGTGTGTGAGAGCCTATTCACTCGTATGAATAGTTGTCGAGAGAAATTTTGTTCCCTTTGCTCCTATAGGTAACGTCAGTTCGGTTTAAGCAGCAGGGGGAAGTTCCCACTCCATATGGAGAGAAGGCTTCTTCGGTTGGTGGCAATAAGCAATCAGTCCACAGAGGATGTTGACCCAGCAGTTGACCGGACTACGGTGACGAGAATGCTCTATCTGCGAAATGTTCTTCAGTTGGTCGATAATCGTTTCGATGATGGAACGTTTGCGCGAGAGCAGCTTGTCAGTAAGCCGCACTAGCTGGTTCTTCATATTGCGCCGAGGCTTAGCAAAGAACTCGATGTTGAACACCTCGAGTAGTTGCTTAGCCAGCTGCTTCGATACATAGCCTTTGTCTGCGAAGACTTTTCCCCATAGTCCAGTGAGTAAGTCAAAGGCGGGCTCACGGTCGTCCGTATTGCCCGGGGTCAGGGTGAGGTTGAGCAGTTCACCGCACTCGTTCACCACCAGATGTAGTTTGAAGCCATAGAACCAGCCGACAGAGGTTTTGCCCCTAGCCGCCGTATCTTTGCAGACCTTATGCTGCCAGATCCGACGGTTGTGGCAGACCGATAGACTGGTCGCATCGATAAAACTAATGCCTGTACAACGGCCGAAGCAGCGCTTTAGATAACAGCACAGCGGGAACAAACAAGAGGGCGTCCATTCGACAAAGCGGTTATAGCTGACTAGCGTTGGAAACGCTTGCTTCCAGTACTGGCATACATGATGAACGTAGTAGTGTTTGAAGGTGCGGTAGTGGCTTTGGTGAAAGCCGATGAGTATCGTCATGATTTCGCTCAAGCTCAGTGAGCGAGCGCGTTGTCGCGTCTTCAGATGGTGGCTTAGCAGCTGACGCTGCCAGAGGGGTTCAAACACTTGGCAAAAGTCATCGACGTGGCAGAACAGTTCTTCTAAGCTGAACATAGTGGAGGATAGGGCTGATGGGTTTTACAACTTCAGCTTACCTATCCTCCTTTCTTCAAGCTTTCCTTATCCCGAACTGACGTTATAGGTACCTAATTTTGCCCTCAAAAGACATGGAGGATATATTACGCTACATCCTCCATGCACTATTCTCTAATAAATTAAACTCCGCCAGTATTTTAGTTTGACTGACCCCAATTAGAGCACCAACAATTTCTATACAGCCGCAGGTACTTTCAGGTCCGTCTCACGTTCACCACTAGGGGTCAATGTAGTCCCTTCGACAAAGGAGCGTAGCATCCAGGCCATTTCCTCATGCTGTTCCATCAACCCAGTTAAGAAATCAGCAGTACCTTCGTCGTGGTACTTGTCGCCACACTGGTCAACATGGTCGCGTAGGTTACGAATAATTTGTTCATGGTCGCTGACCAAACGCTTGACCATCTCCTCTGCCGTAGGTAGATCGCCAGGATGTTCATTCAAAGTGGCATTTTCTTCAAAGCCCTTTGCTGTGCCAATAGGGTAGCCGCCTAACATTCTGATGCGCTCTGCGATCGCATCGATGTTCATACTAATAGACTCATAGTGCTGATCCCACAGCTCGTGCAAAGTTCTAAACTGAGGACCAATAACATCCCAGTGGTACTTTTTCGTCTTAATAACAAGCAGATAAGAATCAGAAAGGTCTTGGTTTAGTAGGCTTACTACTCCCTGTCTTTGCTCTTCTGTTAAACCGATGCTAATAGGATTCATGTACTGTTTCAGTGCTGTTTAATGACGTCTGTGGATTCAATTCAACCATTTTCCTTTCATTGTTTCGTCTATCAAAGGAAACGTTCTTTCATAGCAAAAATGATGCCTAAAGACGGATTTGGTAACATTCTCTTGTAGTCGGTTGCTCAAGCCTGCCTAGTGATCGCCTCTGCCCGTCTACTAAACACTAGTCAGCTCGGTTAGGATTCAAGGCTGCCTCAGTCTTTTGTACATCTAGCTTTAGCATGATTACGCTTAAGGGTGGCAAAGTTAAATCTAGCGAATAGGACCGCTCATGAAAAGCCCAGTCGTCAGACCATTTTCCGCCTAGATTACCAATATTAGCGCCACCAAATTCTCTGGCATCACTGTTGAAAATTTCGCGATAATACCCTTTCTTAGGAATGCCTACCCGGTAATGGCTATGCGGCTGCGGGGTAAAATTACACACTGTCAAAATAAATTCTTCGCTTGTTTTGTCATAGCGAATGAAAGAAACTACGCTATGCCGATTGTCGCTACAGTCCACCCACTGGAAGCCATCTTGAGAGAAGTCTTGAGTATGCAATGCTGGCTCACGGCGATAGAGGGAGTTTAGGCGTTCTACACAGTGCTTCAAGCTTTTGTGCTGTCCAAACTGTAGTAAGTGCCACTCCAAATCGCCCCATACATTCCACTCACTCCACTGACCAAACTCCATACCCATAAAGAGTGTTTTCTTACCGGGGTGAGCGTACATATACGTATAGAGCGCACGTAAGTTCGCCATTTTCTGCCAGTCATCACCCGGCATCTTTCCAATCATATGGCTCTTACCATGTACCACCTCGTCATGAGAAAGCGCCAACATAAAGTTCTCACTAAACGCGTACCAGATGCTGAAGGTGACGTTGTTCTGATGAAACTGCCTAAACCAAGGATCCATGCTGAAATAATCAAGCATGTCATTCATCCAACCCATGTTCCATTTCAGATTAAATCCTAGCCCCCCTACGTAGGTAGGCCAGGAAACCATCGGCCAAGAGGTCGATTCCTCTGCAATCGAAAGTGCACCTGGATAATGACTGAACAGTACGTGATTTACCTGCTTCAAGCATTCCGCTGCTTCAATATTCTCTCTGCCGCCATACTCGTTTGCGACCCATTCACCGGGCTTACGGTTGTAATCCAAATACAGCATTGATGCGACCGCATCCACACGAATCCCATCGATGTGAAACTTATCAAACCAAAAGAGTACATTGGCAATCAAAAAGTTACGGACCTCATTACGTCCATAGTTAAAGACTAAGGTGCCCCACTCTTTGTGCTCGCCTTTGCGTGGATCAGCATGTTCGTACAGATGCGTCCCATCAAAGAATGCTAAGCCATGTGCATCTTTAGGGAAGTGGCCCGGCACCCAGTCGACAATGACACCAATGCCATGCAAATGACACTGGTCGACGAAGTACATAAAGTCTTCTGGACTACCATAGCGAGCAGTCGGTGCATAATAGCCTGTAACCTGATAACCCCATGAACCATCAAACGGATGCTCGGCAACTGGCAGAACTTCAATATGGGTAAATCCCATTTCCTTAACGTAAGGTATCAGCTTTGCCGCGAGTTCTCTGTAGGTCAGAAAGCGAGCACCAGGTTTAAGGTCGGCAACAGTCACCACTGGAGCGTCAGTACCATCAGCTTGTTTAGCCGGCTTAGCTGAAGACTCGTGCATCCATGAGCCTAGATGTACCTCATAGACAGAGATAGGCTGTATCATTGGATCGCTCTGGCGGCGGTATTCTAGCCACTCTTGATCGGTCCACTCATACTTATCTAAATCAGCAACAATAGAGGCAGTATCTGGCCTTACTTCCCTTTGAAAACCGTAGGGATCGGATTTCTCGTAAATATGACCATCCCCGTTCTTTACTTCGTATTTATAGCGAGCACCGACCTCTAGCTGAGGTATAAACAAATCCCAGATGCCGCTACTACCCCGACGCATTTGATGCTTTCGGCCATCCCAGTTATTAAAGTCGCCAATTACTGAGACATTACGAGCATTTGGTGCCCAAAGCGCAAAATACACGCCAGCAATGTCGCCTTGTTCCATGGGGTGGGCTCCCATCTTTTCATAGATCCGATGGTGGTTGCCCTCAGCAAACAGATGCTCGTCAAACCCGGTAATTACGGGAGACTTAAAAGCATAGGGATCGTAGGAGACATGCTCACTCCCACCGCTCTTATAGCGAATCTGGTAGTTTGCTAGTCCTTTTCTATCTTCGATAGCTTCATCAATCACAGCCTCAAAAAAATGAGAATGCTGCTCGTTTGTCATTAAGTATTCTTTACGGGTCTCTGGGCGTATAACCCAGGCAATATCCGCATTAGGTAAGTAAGCACGAACCACCCAAACCTGCTTGCCGTCGCGATTAATAAGGTGGGGCCCTAGTACCTCGAAGGGGTTGTGGTGTTGATTTCTTACAACCCGCTCGATTTGTTCTAGAGCAATCGTTGACGACATATAGATGACCTGACTTACGTTAAATTTATGAGTAGTTTGATATAGCTGTTAGCTTAACAAAGCTTAGTTGTTTAAGCGAATATTCTTCGACGAAAAAATGATGAGGTTGGCTAGCACGATCTTTACCAGCTAGTTATAAGCTCAATGCAGAGAGCCTACAGAAGAGCTGCTTAACTACCAGACTCAGTTCTGACACCTCTTGTAGTCAAAGGCTTTTGTTTGTAGTTCAGCTCGTAGTTCAGCCGCTTTGTGGTAGAAGGAGTAGTTTGCTGCTCTTTGATAAAAGGGACAATAGGTTTTAGAAGACGTCTTAGACGTAGAAGATAGACAAGCTGGCGGATGTCTGAGCTGAGCTGAGGCGGTCTTCCTTCTCTGTCCAAACGAGCTTGTAGCTGCGTGTATTCGGCCGCTGTCAGAAGCTCGCCGGTCACTGGCGATCTAGCTTCTACAATAATCTCCGTACGGAGGATCTCCTCTGGCACTTCGATATCGACGATCGGCACTTCTAGCAAATTGGCCCGGGCTACTTGCACTTGAAAGATGCTACTCACTATGCTGGCTATTCCAACCAAGTAGCTGACTTTCTTCCTTCCAGGGACTTTATTAGAAGCTTCTTTCATATGCTGAATGTTCTATTGCTTTATGATGCTTGCTTTATGACGCTTATGTTCCTGCTGGCTATAGACTATTCCTGCTGCCTATAGACAAACCGTTTGTATGCAACTGGATAATTAGCTTTAAGTTCTGCGCTTAGTTGTTAGGCTCGAGACAGCTACCATAGTGTCCCATACCTTATCAACAAACTTCATTAGGCTCATCTAGGTTTGTTGGATGCGGACGTGTACACGAGTGTGATGCCGCTGATAATCGAGCTTATAAATAGACACCATAAGGAAGACACCATAAGGAAATCCAACGCCATGAAACTTATTAGAAAGAAATTATCTGCTTTAGCCGGCCGAAGAATTACCCAAGGGTTCGTCGCTACCATCACACTCACTGGCATTGCCGGAGTTGTACATCAAGCAGCTTGGGCCCAGGCGCTGCTACAGCAAGAGGGTAAGCTAGCGCCTGTTGAAGATGCCTATAGCTTTGAGGGTGAAGCCGGTCAAGTTATGACAATCGAGTTACAGAGCGAGGAGTTTGATCCCGTGCTAATGCTAAAAGGCCCTAATGGCGAAGTGTTGACGTCTAACGATGACTATGGCGGAACTCTGAATTCGACGATTGTGATTGAGCTGAGTGAGACAGGAACCTATAGCGCCGTAGCGAGCTCATTTTCTGGGTTGGGAGGCAGCTATCAAATTGAGGTTCGCCCCTCTAGTGAATATGAGCAGGTCTTTAGCCGCGCTTACAACTACTCTGTCTCTGAAGATTTCGCTGATGCAGTCGAAGCCTACAGTGCTGCAATCACATTAGATGATACTGACCCTGGCGCTTACCTAGGCCGAGCCGAATCTCGCATTAACTTGGCCTATCTTACCTCTGAGGTAGAAATCACCAACCCATCGGATCTGCCTCAACCAATTCTTGAGGCGGTGATTAACGACTATCAAACGGCTGCTGATCTTCTAGAGCAGCAGGGAGAGACTGCTTCTGCGGCATCACTTCGCCAGGAAGCACAGTTTTTCATGAGCGCGGGGCAGAGCCCCTCTACAGCCAACTCACCGTCGATATCTCCTAATCCTGAGCAAGACGTTAGCTCGGATGCACCAACTGCCCCTATCCCGGTTGAACCAGATGGAGGAATTGGCAACGGAGCGACCCCAATTCCAGGCGAAGCGAAGTAGCTAGTGTCGTGATGTTCCTAGTCAAGTCGTTAGCCTTCTGTAGGTTTAGATAGTATGCCGTTGCGATCGCTCAATTCTGATAGGATCGAGCGATTTCCGCATCGGGAACACACTGTAGTAGGGCGTTGACTAGAGGTAATGACAGTACCAACAGCCGGAATAGACCAGTCAATATATACCTGTTGGCACTGAGGACATTGAACAGTAATTGTTTTGGGGGCCATTGCAGATTTTCAGCATTTAGCTCCTGGCTATCAACTCTCTCGTCAGGGTTTGTGGGTAGACCCGACCTCTAATACTCTGTAAATAGAGTCTGGTAGCTGCTAAGCCACATCGTGACCAACTGAGGTGATCGCCTGCTTTACAGAAGACTCAGACATCGTAGAATCTACTTCTACGGTCTTGTTTTTGATGTCTACACTGACCTTAGCATCAGCATCGTGTGTCTTAATCTCCTTTGTGATTGTCTCGCCGCAACCCTCACACTTGATTGATGGGACACTCAAAGTCATAGTCATGGGAAAATCTCTCCTGAAGATATCTTTAGTGAGTTGATAGGTTAGTTGACAGTATGATCCTATAGGGTCTGGGCGGAAATCTCACAACCCAACTACCGTTTTGAAGAGAGGATACCGCTGAGGATAGAGCCTAAAGACACTTATCTACAGCATCTGTATCTCTAAAAGTCTACATCAGAAGATAGACTATCAAAGGATGGTGAAGCGGTTTGGTCACTAGTTTAGGCACTAAAGGTTCAAGCACTAAATCCCTCCGATAAACCTACCGGGGCTGAGTAAGCGCTGTGGATCAAATTTCTGTTTGATATCGGCCATGACCTGGAAGGCGTTACCAGTGTAGCCCCAGATATCGATTGATTGCTTCAAGGCAGCGGGTGCTTGCAACAGACTTAGAAAGCCGCCGTTTTTCTGACAGTGCGATCGCGCCCATTCAATCTCTCGAATCCTTTCTTTACCGTCGCCTGCCGTCGCCTGCCACTGTATCCAGCCCAATCCACTACTGCCGTGTAGTCTTGACTGTACATTTGAATAGCCGCTGAGCTTTTCAACTAGAGGAGCGATCGCACTGGGTTTCATACCTACCTTGCAAAGTATGGTATCCGCTCGTACCCAAGTTGCCGCCCGCTGCCAATACTGCGCATCTGCAGCCTGTTTCAAATACTTCGTTGTCAGCTGATGCTCATTGGCTATCTCTACTAGCTGCTCGCTCTGCTCTTCGACACCTGCGGCAATCCCTTGAAATCTGACAACCAAGGCCACTGCGCTGTTTGGATCTGATCGTTCTGAACCTAGGCTTGCCAGATTAGATAAATCCTCTAGCGTGACATCAAACGCCACGGGCGTTAGACCCGATAGCCTTACCTTAGCAGCAGCTTGGGCGATCGCGTCTACCGTTCCAGTCAAGACTAGCGATTTGGAGACTGGCTGCGCAGGATACAGTCGAAATGTCATTTCACTAAGTATCCCTAATGTGCCATACCCACCCGTCATCAGCTTCATGAGGTCATAGCCAGCTACGTTTTTCACAACGCGCCCTCCGGCATGCGCTAGCTTGCCATCGTATCGAACAAACTGCACACCAATCAGCATATCTCGCAGACCGCCGTAGCGCTGACGCAAAGACCCTGTATCTGCTGTTGCAACGATTCCACCGATCGTTGCTTGATCTAGGAACGCTGGGTCGACTGCCAAGAACTGCCCTTCCTTAGATAGCACCTCCGATAAATCTGACAGCTTCAGCCCAGCCTCCACAGTTACTGTGAAATCACCTACTGCATGCTCCACAATCCGATTTAGCCGCACTGTGCTCAAGGCGATGTCGATATCTTTTGCAAAGCCTCCCCACCCTAGCTTGCTGGCTTGTCCTACAGGAAGAACTCTCCAGTTTTGCTCAGTAGCTAGCGCCATTACCTGAGCGAGTTCTTGAGTAGTGTGCGGCAAGGCAAGGCAATTAGGTGGCTTTGCCATCGCCTTCATTATTTGAGCTTGCTTTCTGGGATCAACTGTCTCCCAAGGAATACAGCGATCTTCACCTAGAAGAGCGCTGATTGAGGTAATAGGTGTAACCATCAGTCAATTCCAATGGCTACTGGGCCACTGCCGGTAGCTGGCGCAGTAGGTCCACTTCTAGGCTGGCGAAAATCTGAATAGAGAAGATCTCGCCACGCCCAAAATGGTGCGTATTCAGGCGCATCAGCTAATCCTGGAACACCTTTACCAGCAATACCCGAGGGCAAATCTACATATAGAGTAGACGGGAATTTCAGATACATCGACAGCCCAGCGACTGCAAAATCTGCCAACGTAGGCATTTCTCCACATAAATAAGGCTGATCTTTCAAAAGCAAACACAGTGCCTCTAAGTCTTGCCTTAGGATATCTGTGGCCGATTTGACAGCCTCTCCACCTAAGCCTACACCCGCGCCAATTAGGCTAAGCAGATCGCTAGGAAATGAACCCACAACTGTCTTCACGACTTCTGGTGTAGAGACTGGCAGCAGGGCGGTTCGAAAGTTCGGATGCTGATTGAATGCACCGATCATCGCTTTACGAGCGTTTAGCCCAATCGATTCGTCCGCCCAAGCCTCCATCATCAAGCACAATCCCTTTTGCTTGGCATCAGTTGGAATGAGCGGGCGCTCGGGGTACTTTTCGTCTAGATAGCGGGCGATCGCAGTCGAATCGGGCACGACCTCATCCCCGTCTTTGAGTACTGGCACCTGGCGCTGGCCTGACAGTCGGTAGAGGTCTATTTGGCCAACCCCTGGTGTAACTTCAACCGTCTTATAGGGCAACTGCTTATAATCCAAGACCAGCCGAATCTTTTCGCAATAGTGGGACGCTTCAAATTGGTGCAGCTCTAACATCGAATTCAATCCCTAACACTTTGGACAAATCATTCTAGGCAATTCTTAGTAAAGACTAACTCTCAGCTAAAGACTAACTCTCAGCTAAAGACCAGGGTGCTCTCTAAAACTCTATCCATGCTTCTATAACTGTTTGTATCACAACGCATGAACCTGGTTTACATCCTCAGCTTGCATAAGCATGAGTTGGATCTTGACAGGAATTTCCATTAGACTTCTTTGAATGTAAATGGCTTATAGTCAAAACACATCTGCCTATAGCGTTGTGAAGTCGAGATCTTTGTAAAGTCAGCCACACCCTAGCTAGCAGCCATGCTAGCTGAAGGACTCGCAAGCCGTGTTTGCTGCAGGCGCTGTTTCAACAATGACTTCTTCAAATCCAGCGCTCTGCAGCAGCTGTGTGACGACTAACTCGGCGCGATCATTGGCTTGACCCAAAATATCCTGCTCGCAGGCTGCTTTTTCAATCTTTCCTTTAGCTTCTCGCTGTGCTAGCTCCTGTAGTTCGGGTGCAGTATCAGGCCCTAGACTGAAGAGCCCCCGGCTGTAATCGTAGACAGTAGAGCGATCGACATCTATATCAGTTCCCAAGATCCTAGGCGGTGGTAGCACGAGCTTGATACTTCGACCCGCCTCAGATGAAATCACATCTGCTGTAGTGAGTTCTTCCAAATCTACACCTGCCCTTACTTCGCCATGGGCTACGTAGAGCAGGTTGGTCTGACCAATGGTAAATTCGCCTAGCTTTCGGCTGCTTTGGGCTGGCACGACTGCTTCCATGGTAAATACAGCCGTCGTCAGCTCACTGACCTCACGTACCTGTTTGACTACCACCGTGCGAATATCTACGCTCTGTTCTGGCGGCTGGGGCGTTAGGGCGAGGTTGATACCTTCTATAAACCGACTACCCGAGCGCAGAAAGGCTAATCCTGCTAGGCTAGCGAGCATAATTGCACCACCCGTAGTGGCCATTGCTAGTAGCTGAATTCCCCTAACAAAAGGCGATCGACGGTTGGGGCGCAGGGTAGGGCGATCACGTCCAATTTGAACACCCCTACGGCGAGACGGATCTGGAATTCTAGACTTCATAGCAGACAGCCAGGCAGTACATCAATACTATATCTTCTTGGACAGCTTCAAGAGTAGTGGCATCTAAGGTGGTAATAATGGAGAGGCGCCTTGTCTACACCGTCTCTATTTAGCAACGTCCTACATCGTCTAAGGTGACCGATTTCGAGACAACCTATTTCGATGCCTATCACGCTCAACCCACCGTGGATTAGCCTAATTATGGTTTAGCCCATCATGATGGATCGAGAAAACTCAAATTTAACTTCTACAAGTCTAATTTCTACAAATCTAACTTCTATTAGTCTACCTATTGTTGGCTGGCGAGAACGAGTGGCCCTACCTGAGCTTGGTATTACTAGTGTCAAAGTCAAAATTGACACCGGCGCACGCTCCTCTGCTCTTCACGCCTTCGACATAGAATATTTCAAGAAGGACAACATCGACTACGTCCGGTTTAACGTCCATCCTTCCCAACGAGACAAGGACACAATCATTCCAGCAGAGGCAAAGCTACTCGATGTCCGTCCCGTTCGCAACTCTGGTGGACAGAGCGAATCGCGTCCTGTAATTGAAACCACTGTCACCCTTAACGAAGCGTCATGGCCTATTGAGCTGACACTCACCAACCGCGATGTAATGGGCTTTCGTATGCTTCTGGGCAGACAAGCCCTACGTCATAAGTTTTTGGTCGATTCCGGTAGATCCTACGTTCAAAGCCAAGCTCGTACCCAAACCTTTAAAGGCCGACAGAAAGGCCAAAAGCAACCCAAATATGAAAATCGCAATTCTATCAAGAGATTCTTCTCTTTATTCGACTCGCCGCCTTAGAGAAGCCGGAGAAGCCCGGGGCCATACTGTAGAGGTGATTGACTATCTCCGCTGCTATATGAACATCACCGCTCATAATCCACAGGTGCTCTACCAAGGCATGCAGCTAACAGAATTTGACGCTGTTATTCCCCGCATTGGCGCATCTAATACTTTCTATGGGACTGCTGTTGTCCGTCAGTTTGAGATGATGGAAGTTTTCACGACCAACACCTCACAAGCCATTCTTCGTGCCCGAGACAAGCTGCACTGTCTACAGATCCTTTCTAAAGAAGGCATTGGTCTACCGATCACTGGGTTTGCCCACTCTACCAAGGATATTGAAGGACTTGTCGGCATCGTTGGGGGTGCGCCTTTGGTCATTAAATTACTAGAAGGTACGCAGGGCATCGGTGTTGTCTTGACCGAAACTTATCAGGCGGCGACTTCAGTAATAGAGGCGTTTCGAGGTTTGAACGCCAACATCCTTGTTCAAGAGTTTATTGCTGAAGCAAAAGGTGCAGACATTCGCTGCTTCGTAGTTAATAACAAAGTCGTAGCTTCGATGAAACGACAGGGGGCTCCTGGCGAATTTCGATCCAATCTGCACAGAGGCGGCAATGCCAAGACAATAAAGTTGACACCAGAAGAAAGAAGTACGGCGGTGAGAGCAGCAAAGGCGATGGGCTTAAGAGTAGCGGGCGTAGATCTACTTCGATCTAACCATGGCCCTGTTGTGATGGAAGTAAACTCTTCACCCGGCTTAGAAGGAATTGAGAAGGCTACAGAAATCGATGTTTCAGCAATAATTATCGAGTTCCTAGAGAAAAAGCTGGTCCCGGCAACAGCATCTTGAAGTCGTACTTAATGAATCGGCTGAAAAGTAACTGTATCACCCAAAAACTAACGCTATGACTAAACCAAGCTGCGAGACACAATCCTAACTTGAGGAAGCCACAGAATAGGGTTGTGCCATTGATACTGGCTTATATGAATTACAAAAGCATCTTTATGTTTTGATTCTTACCAAAGATTAATTAAGTTTTGTATACTAAGCTTTGGGCGCACTCAGTAGGTACTTATTCCTAAACTGCCCATCCGATAGTTTTGCCTAGGCCAAAAGCCAAGTTTCTCACTGGACTTTTTCTAGACCCTGCTCTTTTCGGAATGATTGCGCCTTTGTCGCTATCGAAATTGCGTGAATTCTAATGCTCGGTGAACAGTTTCCGTGGCTGACGTTCCTAGTTATCTTTCCTCTCCTGGCAGCTACCCCGATTCCTCTGCTGCCGGATAAGAATGGTGAGACCATCCGATGGTATGCCCTAGGAGCCAGCTTGGCCGAATTCGGTTTGATTCTATATGTATTTGCATCCCAGTATGAAATGGGTGTATCTGGTCTTCAGCTCGTAGATACCTACCCTTGGATCACTCAGTTTGGGTTGAGCTGGTCTTTAGGCGTTGATGGACTTTCGTTTCCACTGGTGCTACTGAGCGGGTTCGTCACCACTCTAGCTGTGATTGCATCGTGGAATATCAAACTCAAGCCCCGTTTGTACTACTCGATGATACTGCTCATGTTTAGCGCCCAATTGGGTGTCTTTCTGGCGCAGGACATGATGCTATTTTTTATCATGTGGGAGCTAGAGCTGGTGCCTGTGTACCTACTAATCTCTATCTGGGGGGGACAGCGCAGGCAATACGCAGCTACCAAATTCATTATCTACACAGCGACTTGCTCTGTCTTTATTTTAGTCGTCGCACTAGCTTTGGCATTCTTTGGTGGCACCTTCAGCTTTGATCTAACTGAGCTTGCTGCTAAGAACTATCCACTACCGTTTCAACTGATTTGCTATTTGGGGCTGCTGGTTGCTTTTGGCGCCAAACTACCGATCTTCCCGCTGCATACTTGGCTACCCGATGCCCACAGCGAAGCACCTGCTCCCATTTCGATGATCCTAGCGGGCGTCTTATTAAAGATGGCAGGCTATGGTCTGATTCGGATGAACATCGAAATGCTACCCGATGCACATCTGTACTTTGCACCCGTGCTGGCGTTCTTAGGCGTTATCAACATTGTCTATGCCTCTTTGACTGCCTTTGCTCAAGACAACCTAAAGCGGCGGATGGCCTATTCTTCGGTGGCACATATGGGATTTGTGCTGCTGGGTTTAGCGGCCTTTAACTCTTTGGGAATGAGCGGTGCCATGCTTCAGATGATCTCTCACGGTCTGGTGGCTGCCGTGCTGTTCTTCTTATCAGGCGTAGCCTATGAGCGCACACATACGCTTTCTATGAACAAAATGGGCGGAATGGCCAAAGCGATGCCGATTACTTTTGCGCTCTTTACAGCCGGAGCAATGGCATCGTTAGCGTTACCTGGGATGAGTGGCTTTATCGCTGAAATTACTGTGTTTTTAGGTATGGCAACTAGCGACGCTTACAACGTATTTTTCAAGGCGGCAATTGTCATGCTGGCGGCTGTGGGGGTTGTTTTATCTCCTATTTACTTACTGTCAATGCTGCGTAGCGTTTTCTACGGCGAATCGAGTGAAGTGAAGCTGCCAATAGATAAATCTTGGGAGATTGTGCCGCGTGAGATGTTTGTGGCTATCAGCCTACTAATACCAATTGTGGGAATTGGTCTGTATCCAAAGATTGCAATCCAAACTTACAGTCTTAAAACCACAGAAGTATCTAGCCAAATTCACGGCACGCTACCGGATGTGCCAGATGTCGCACCGCTATCAAAGGTAATGAGCATTCCAAGCGAAGAACGAAGGACGTCGCCTTCTCTAACATCGCCTTCTCTGTAGTAGAGCGACTTGGTGTCTGTCTGTATGATGATTACCTCGTGGCGAAATTGCTTACTCCTACTTAGCTGAGTCAATCAGTTTAAGCTCATATAGTGGCCTACTGGAAACTTATTTCAGTAGGCTATTTTGGTATTTCAATAGGAGGGTCTGCTGCTGTTTTGGCCGCTACTTTTACTTGAGCGGATCGAATCCAACCCCCTGTCATTGCACCTACAAGTGCGATCGCAATATTCAAGATAGAAATCAATAAAGGCTCTTTGGACTCGGCTAGGAAAGTTGATAATCCCCAAGTAACTATCAACATCAGCGAAAACACTGCCGCGTGAGCAACTGGAGCTCGCCTCGCTACTAGCCCAACTAGATAGCCGCTAAGCGTAGCAAACCCCAATCCACAAATTCCTGCGATCGCGATAGATTGAGCGGGGATTCCTTGAGTTTCGCCGCTCACAATAGCAATACTCATCCAAGTTGAATAGAGCAGGGCCGTACTAATACTCAAGGTCAAATAGCCGATCAACAGCGCTAAAACAGTTAGCAGCATTACAAAAACCTCATGTTAAAGTCTTGTCTAAAACTCTCAAAATCATATCTTTGAGAGTTGGAAGGCACCTGAGGTAAACACCAAAACGCCTGTTAGGTAATGCCTACACAATATCCAGGAAAATATTGAAGTTCTTGTATGATTGATCAGCATTCTAAGTAAAGACTCTGTTTAGATTGTTACAACCACTACCCTGACGTACTTGCTTGGCAGTAGGTTGATACAACCAGACGAGGTGATTCGAGGGAGATTCGGAGAACTCGGTGCATCGGTAGATCCAAGATAAGCTTCAAGTCAGACAAGTTCTATGTCTTCTATATGGATTCTCTGCTTAGAGCTAAACAACCAAAACAGCTTAACTAAACAGGTTTGAGCTGACTCGTATTAGAACAGTCCTATAGAGCGGCCAAAGGCTAAAGCATTTAAGACTAGATGCAACCAGATGGGCTCGGCTATACGTACACTAGCCAGACGTAAAAAGTATGTTTACTCTTTGTAACACTACGCTCAACTACCCCAGACAATCACTTTGGAGTGTGTAGCATGCCTGTAACAAAAAGCACCTTCAAAAACCGTCACTGCATAGCAGGCAGCTTCATTTCTGCTCACCGCTATAACGTTAGTGCTTAAGGTGACTTTCAACGATGGTGGCCTACCTGGCCTATGGGTAGATAATTACTTCAGCAATAATCGCTTCGACATAGTTTGCTTCGACATAGTGGCCCAATAAGCAATCGGCACAATGAGTACCCTATTGCCGCTGTCGTCGATGGAACATTCATAGACGTCATAGTTCAAGTAAAGATAGGTAGCCCTAACGCCTCTCGCAGTCAAAGACGAGATCTTCGATTTCCGCTCAAACAGATCAAACTTGTAGCCCTCTGCTAGCTGAGCCCTCCGCTAGCTATTAGTTCCTTTAGATCAGACATAGATATGTGCAATTACTGCGACGCCTACTCAACTCTTGTTAGCGCAGACCCCTCCCAAACTAGCCTACAAACTGAGGCTGCTCAGCTACTACAGCCGGCTTTGGAGATGATGCTCGGCGCCGACAGTCAGGCGATCGCACCCGCCGCTGAGACGGCACCAGCAAACGAAGCAGCACTCACCCAAATGCTGTCGCTAGTCGTCGAGGAACTGCAGACCCGGCTTACTAGTTTTGCCAATAGCGAAGCCGAGACGCTAGAGAACATGAGACTCGCCTTCGGGGATAGCTTCAGCGCTGAAGCCGCAACCACTCTACTAGCGGCATGGCAAGCGGGAGACTTCGAGGTACTACCCACTATCGAGTTCCTTTCCGCCACAGAGCTCGGCAGTGCGAACGGCGCCTACGCAGCACAAACAGGGACCATCTATCTATCGGCCGAAGCGTTCGAGCTCTACCAGAACGATATTGCTAGGCTGAGCGCTATTGTCGCCGAAGAGCTAGGCCATCATATCGATACGGTTTTGAACGGCACCGTCGATAGTCAGGGGGACGAAGGGGCAATCTTCTCTGCGCTAGTTCAGGGGGAAGCCCTATCGGCGGAGCAGTTGCAGAGTCTGCAGCAAGAAGCAGACCAGGTCACCATCGTACTAAGCGATAACAGTAGCGAAAGTGCAGATGAGGAAAGTGCAAGTAACGAGCCTGGTAGACGCACTATCGAAGTTGAGCAGAACCAGACGAGTCAGATTAGCTTCGAAGATGTGACCGATACAGCCGGGGACTTCATCTCTGCCCGTAGCTATGGCGCGGGTGCATGGGGCGACTTCAACGGCGATGGCCGACCTGACCTATGGGTGAACAACCACTTCGGTAGTGGCCGCAACCTGTTCGTCAACAACGGCGATGGCACCTTCACCGACATCGTTAACCAGGTCGAAGCCGGCACTTCCGATGTCTTTATCGCTAGCGAGATTGCGGGCGACTTCCATGGCGTTGCTTGGGCCGACTTCGACAACGACGGCGACCAGGACCTACTGCAGTTGGTTGGCGGCGAAGGGAATACTAGCGTACTAGGCGAAGAGAACCTACCGCCGAGAAGTGAACCCAACCGTTTGTACGTCAACAACAACGGCGTACTGCGAGACCAGGCCCGGGCGCTAGGCATTGCCTACGACAGCGCCAAAGCGCAAACGCCTGCCTGGCTGGACTACGACAACGACGGCAGACTCGACCTGTTCCATGGCTCTACGCAGCGCGCCGATGGCCTCAACCCCACAACCGTCTTCCGTCAGAACGCAGCCGGCCGGTTCGATGATGTCGGCGATACGGTTCTGCCCACCGAACTGGTCAACAAGACCGTTCGCTTCGGTGGTTTGGGCTACCTATCGGATAGTGACCTCTACGACCTAGTGCTACCGGGTGCGATTGCGGACCTGTTCGATGTCACGACGACACCGTTCACGAACATCGTCGATGAGACTATCGGCGGTTCGAACCGGCTCAAAGGTGCTAGGGATTTCGCCTTCGCCGACTTCAACAACGACGGGTTGATAGATGCCTACCTAGCGAGAGCGCAGGCAGACCGACTGTTCTACAACACCGCTGACGGTGGTCTAGTTGGCGTTAGCGATAGTGCCGGCATCGATGTGGTCGATACGAGTCAAGCTGGCGGTGTAGTGGCGGCCGACTTCGACAACGATATGGATGTCGACATCTATGTAGTACGAGAAAGCGCGAACGGTAGCAACCTACCGAACATCCTGTTCGACAATCAGGGGGATGGAACGTTTGTTGCTGTTGCCAACCAGGGCGGTGCGGTATCGGCAACGACAGGAGTCGGTGACAACGCGACGGTAGCGGACTACGACGGGGATGGCTTCATCGACCTGTTCGTGACTAACGGTGCAAAGACAGCGCTTCGCGGACCGCAGCAGCTGTTCCGCAACCGGGGGAACGAGAACAACTGGCTACAGATAGACCTGGCTGGGGCAGTGAGTCTAACCGATAGTGAGGGGAACGTTCGGGTCGGGACAAACCGGGATGGGATTGGTGCGCAGGTGTATGTAACGGCGGGGGGAGTGACGCAGCGGCGCGACCAGAACGGCGGGGTGCATAAGCATTCGCAAGACTTTCAGCGGCTGCACTTTGGACTAGCGCAGAACGAGCAGGTAGAGCGGATAGAGGTACGTTGGCCAAGCGGTGTTGTTCAACAATTAGAGAACGTCAGCGTCAACCAAGTCATCACTATCACTGAACAAATTACTCCGGTAACGCCACCGGTAACGCCTCCTCCAGTAACACCTCCCCCTGATGGCACTCCGGTAATGCCACCGGTAACGCCTCCTCCAGTAACACCTCCCCCTGATGGCACTCCGGTAACGCCACCGGTAACGCCTCCCCCTGACAGCACTCCTGAAAGTCCTTTCACAGCCGTATCAGGTGGTCAGTCATTAGAGCTCACAGAGTTAGGCAACAACACCGTGACGTTTGGATTTGATGATATAAACGTTGCTCGAACTGGTCTGATTACTGTTTTCAAAGTGAGCGGAGGGGCACGCACTCAAATTGGGAGCTTTTCCTTGCTTCAAAATGGAGAACCTAGTGGATTTTCGCCTCGTTTCACGCTCTCTAAGGACGACCTTGATGAGGGTAATGTCTTGGAGTTTGAGATTGTGGAGGATGGGAGTGCTCGTCGGGCGATCGCAACACCCACAGATACAGGTGCTTCTCTAGACTTTGGAGACGGTACTGTACTGTCAGTGTCACCTGTTGAAGAAGACACCGTCGACTATGTATCGGGTGATGGGGAATCGCTAGATTTCTCTGGAACGGGAGGTGCCGATATTCGCTTTACAGTCTATAGAGAAGCCCAATTTGATAGTACGGTAGGGCTTTATCAAGTAGATAGTCTCAACGGAGATATTACAGTCGGGAACCAGACCTTCAGTGTGGGGGATGCCGGTTATGCTGAAGCAGCCCTTAACCGCGCCGTGCCTAGTGCCAATCTTAGTACTAGCGATGGCGGCTCCGATGTCTTTACCGTTAGTAACCTAGATGGTTTCTACGGTACGTTCATTAGTGTTGATGATGGAGATGAAACGAATACCTACTTCTCCTATGAATCAGTGAATGCTGGAAGCGCTGACCACGTAAAGTACATCGGCAACAATGCGCTCGGCTTCGAAGATTTACCTGGCCTAGGAGATGCTGATTTTGACGATATTGTTGTCACCTTCGATACTGTCTAAAAATTTGGTCAGCTAAATAGCCATACCACTCTGGCGAGATTTCAACTCAGATGAATAAAAGCGCTAGAGGGTTTCGGTATTGTTCAGCCTTCGATGTGAGAAAGCAAGAGCTTCCGATGCTGTAGGTGAAACCATTGGTTTGATGCGACACCTATCCTCTATTGGATTTGGTAGACTGAAAGGCAACAACATCAATAGGACTTGCTACGGGATGACAGCCGCTATCTTTGAACAGCCTCTGCGCTTAGAGCAGATTCTTTCGCTCAGCTACACCGCTAGCCCGGATAAATTCGACAAGACTTGGGAAGCTCCTCTATCGACTTTGTTAGGCTTAGGTCGTGCTGTAGGAGCCGACTTTGTAGAATTCTTTTTGGAACGTAAGAACTACATTAGCTGCCTAGCTGAAGACGATGCGATTACCAGCATCTCACCTAGCTTGGTCTCTGGCGCAGGTGTTCGTGTGTTCAAAGGTAGCTCTGACTGTTATGTCAGTACGAACGATCTTTCTTTTGAAGGCTTGAAGGCGGCTTTGGAGAAAGGACTCGCCATCATGGGTCTAGAAATGCCTGATTCAGCGGCGAGCGTTCCAGAGATAAATCTGGAACCACTGCGTGATTATGGATTAGGCCGGGGGAAGGATAACTGGCTCGCTAGTTGCCCCTCCATGCAGACAATGGGCGAAGTGCTATTAGAAGCTAATGCTGCGCTAGCTGAGAAAGCTGAACATGTTCAGGCTCGGCGTGCTGCTTACTTCCGTGATTGCCAAGAGGTTTTGGTGGCCTCCAGTGACGGCACCTTTGCCCGCGATGTGCGGTTGACCCAGTCAGTTGGCTTCAATCTACTCTGCGCGGATGGTGAGCACCGTTCTTCTATTGGTGAGCGGTTGGGTAATACGGGCGATCCGAGTTTCCTTACAGCTTGGGACTACAACGAGACTGCCGAGAAAGTCGCCGAAGCCGCTAGTAACATGCTTTACGCCGACTACGTTGAGTCGGGCAACTATCCAGTGATTATGGCCAATCATTTTGGGGGTGTCATTTTTCATGAAGCTTGTGGCCATCTATTAGAAACGACTCAGATTGAGAAAGAGACTACCCCTTTTATGAACAAAAAAGGTCAGAAGGTAGCGCATGAGAGTCTAACTGCTTGGGATGAAGGTCTTTCGACTGAAGCGTTCGGCACTATTGATATGGACGACGAAGGTATGCCGGTTCAGCGGACTTTGCTGATCGAAAATGGCATTTTGAAAAACTTTATTTCGGATAGAGCTGGTGAGATGCGTACAGGGCATCCGCGTACGGGTAGCGGTAGGCGACAAGGATATACCCACGCGGCGGCTTCTCGAATGCGGAACACGTATATTGCACCCGGTAAGCACACCGTGGAAGAGCTATTTGCCTCGGTTGATAAAGGCATCTATTGCAAAAAGATGGGCGGCGGTAGCGTTGGCCCTACCGGACAGTTCAACTTTGCGGTGGATGAAGCCTATTTGATTGAAAATGGCAAGATCACAAAGCCTCTGAAGGGAGCAACGCTAATTGGCGAAGCCACTGGAATCATGAACAAAATTTCGATGTGCTCGAATGATATTAGTTTGGCACCAGGGTTTTGTGGCTCGGTGAGCGGCAGTGTGTATGTAACGGTTGGGCAGCCTCACATCAAAGTGGATGACATTACAGTGGGTGGGCGATAGAGATGACAAAGGTTCAAACAATTTCGCAGCAGGCTGAGGCGATCGCACAAAAGCTCAGTATTGCTAAGTACGACATCTACGGCTCTGCTGTAGACGAAACTAGCGTCCAAGTAGATAAAGGCAAGCCTAAGCAGGTTAAGGCATCCAACCGCTCTAGCGTGATCGTTCGCGTCTGGAATGAGGACAACCAGATCGGGGTTACTTCAACGACTGATGTTGACGAAACGGGTCTAGAGATGGCGCTTAAAACTGCTTACGAAGCTAGTTCGTTTGGCGTCAAAGAAAATGCACCTGATTTTAGCCCGCAAGCAAAAGAGCCAACTGCCGAGGTTGATTTTACTAAGTCCACGCCAGCGCCTGTGCCTGAGTTGATCGATACCCTAGTAGAAGCAGAGAAAGGGGTTTTGGAATCGCATGATGCCATTACATCTGTTCCCTACAATGGCATCGCCCAAAGAGAGATCGAACGGTTCTATCTAAACAGTGAAGGAGCACAGCGCAGCGAAGAGCGGACTTATGCATCCGTTTATCTCTATGGAAAAACAGAACAAGAAGGTCGTAAGCCTCGTGCGGCAGGGGCAATGCGAGTCAAGAATGGACTTGCTCAGCTAGATGTTAGTAGCTGCGTAGAAGAGGCGTCTGAAAAAACAATTAGTCATCTAGACTACGAGAAAATAACCTCTGGCAAGTATCCAGTTGTTTTTTCGGCAGAGGCTTTCTTGAGCCTGCTGGGCGCTTTCTCCAATATGTACAACGCTCAAAACATTTTGGATAATCGCTCGCTGTCTACTGCCGACTCGATTGGTACTCAGGTAGCTAGTCCACTGCTTTCTGTGTATGACGACGAGCTACACCCAGAAAACGTCTCGGCTGAGACCTTTGATGGTGAAGGCACACCCACCCGCCGTTTAGCACTAATTGAGAAAGGCATTCTTAAAAACTTTATCCACAGTGCAGGCACAGCCAAGCGAATGAACGCAGAGCCAACGGGTCATGCCAGCATTGGTGCAAAGGTGAGTATCGGTCTGAATTATATAGAGGTGCTGCCGGGCGAGACTGCAGACGACAACTATCAGCTTGATAAAGCAGATGGCGTGGTTTTGATTGATGATTTGCAGGCGCTGCACGCAGGTGTCAATGCATTGCAAGGATCTTTTTCCCTGCCATTTGATGGCTGGCTAATCAAAGACGGCAAGCGCATCAGCGTTGAGTCAGCGACGGTTGCCGGCGATTTTCGTCAGGTGCTAAAGAGCATTGCTCATATAGAACCTAAAGTGGAAACTACGCCAGGCGGTATCTGCCCTCGGGTTTGGGTCAGTGAGCTATCGATCACTGGCGAAGCTTAAGCAAAACTGGAGCCGCGTGTGCGTCAGCCTAGGTAAATTACTGTCAGGCTGGCATGCAGCGCTGATGTTCTATACCTGTCTACCGATTCCGCAGCGCTGGCCCCTAGAGTTTCGGTGGATTGCTTTGTGGGTGCCCTGGGTAGGAGTGGTTGTTGGTGGACTACTGGCCGTAATAGATTGGGTATTAGCGACCCTGCACTTTCCGATCACTGTCTCTAGCGCACTCGTTATTGCTTTGGCCATCGCCTTAACAGGCGGGCTACATTTAGACGGGGTGATGGATACCGCCGACGGCTTGGCTGTGCCCGATTCCAGTCGGCGTCTAGCAGTCATGTCGGATAGTCGGATGGGAGCGTTTGGTGGAATGGCTGCGATCGCACTCGTTCTTCTCAAGGTTCTGGCACTATCTGCGATCACTCAGCATCGAGCTTTCGTATTAATTGCGGTATCGGTTTGGGGGCGTTGGGCGCAACAGTGGGCGATCGCCACTTATCCCTACCTCAAAAAAGAAGGCAAGGGTGCTTTTCACAAGCGTGCATTACCCACCTCGCGATCCACCTTACCCAACCTGCTGTTAATCGTCTTAATAAGCTTGGGACTATCGTCAACAGGATGGATACCCATGCCACTACTGATCAAAACGACAGTAGCCGGGTTGATACTTTCAGGACTAACTAGCCACTACTTTTACAAGCGTTTAGGTGGACAGACCGGTGATACCTATGGCGCAGTTGTAGAGTGGACCGAAGCGCTGCTGTTGTGTAGTTTATCGGCAGGATCATAGGTAGTTGCTAGCATTTGATAGATAATAAATAGGTCTGACTGACATCTCACAAGTAAGAAAATCTATGGGTAGTTCCTCCCAAGTTAAAGCAATCATTGGCCAGGCTCTGCCTTTGGTTGGCAACGATATTGATACCGACCGGATTATTCCAGCTAGATTCTTGCGGGCGGTCACATTTGATGGACTAGGCGATCAGGTTTTTGCAGACGATCGTCAGCAGCTAGCAGATCATCCGTTTAACCAGCCGCAGTACCAGAACGCAAAAATATTAGTGGTCAACCGTAACTTCGGCTGCGGCTCTTCGAGAGAACATGCGCCTCAGGCGATCGCTCGATGGGGAATTCAAGCTCTAGTAGGAGAAAGCTTTGCCGAAATCTTTTTCGGGAACTGTGTGGCGATGGGCGTTCCCTGTGTAACAGCGTCCCCTGACAGTATTAGCGCTTTGCAATCAGCTATAGTGGCAGACCCAACTGTAGAAGTTACGCTTAATTTAGAAAAGATGAGCGTCATTGCTAGAACGCTGTCTATCCCAGTTGAGATGAGTACAGGCCCTAGACAGATGTTCTTGAATGGCACTTGGGACGCCTGCGCACAGCTAGTGGCCCAGGCTAGTGCGATTGATCGCACTGCTAAGAGTCTTCCTTATGTAAGGTGGGCAAGCCAGTAAGAGATTGCTCCGGTGGGTCAGCTCTCAGAAAGCAGACAAACTAACTTTGTGTCCCTATTTCTTCGCTCTTTATCTCTCCGCTCTTTTGCCACTTTGAGTAAGGATGCTTCACTAGGCTAGCGTTGTAGTACTTTGTTTGGCCTGAGACTTCTGCGCCGATCCAGTCTGGGATATCAACCGTTTGAGACTCGGACATAAGTTCTACTTCAGCAATGATCAGCCCTGCGTTCTCCCCTTTGAACTCATCTATTTCCCAGACATGCGCCCCAAAGGGTAATCTATACCGAACTTTTTCAATCAGAGGCTGTACGCAGAGCGTATCCAACATTTCTCTAGCATCAGCAAGTGGAATTGGGTATTCAAATTCAGCTCTGCTCAAGCCTTCCGCCGGGCCTTTGATGGTCAGATAGCCCAATTCGCCTACAATTCGAACGCGAACGCTTTGACCTTCAACAGCAGTCGCAATGTACCCTTGGGAGTAGAGTCGGCCGACTGCATTGGCTCGCCAGCTATCGGAGATAACAAGAAACTTTCGTTCCGTTTCCTTTGCCATTGTTTAATTCCTCTGCCGCTATCCTGTAGGCTTTAACTGTAAGTTTGTATCTGCGGGACTTCAACTACAGCTGATAAGGCTCTATATCTACAGAGTGTCTGAAGCGAAACAGCTAGAACCGCAGCTAAAACATTCTAGCTAAACCGCCTGACTGTCCAGTCACCTCACGTTTTGCCCTACTTCAGCCTTCTTAGAACATATTCTGAAATGTCTTCTAACGCCTGACGCGATGCTGACGGCGGCAGGTTACTTAGACACTCAACAGCATGACGGACATGTGTCTTTGCTAGTACTCTAGAGCGTTCAATTCCCTGACTATTGTTGACTAACTCAATTGCCTGCTCAAAATCTTCTGGTTCAGAAAACTGTCGCTCAATTAACGTCTTCAGATAGGGTACTTCCTCTAAAGCGTAAAGCGCAGGCGCAGTCAGATTGCCACTAAGCAAGTCAGAGCCGGCCGGCTTACCTAGAACATCATCAGAGCTAGTGAAGTCTAAAATATCATCTACAACTTGATAGGCCAGGCCCAAACTACGACCAAACTGATACAGATTTTCAGCCATGTGGTCAGAGACTTCACTCAGTACGCCTACCGCTTTAGCGCTGTTAGCAATCAAGGTCGCTGTCTTGTAATAGCTTTTCTCAAGATATGCATCTATTGTCAACGTGGTATCAAAATGCTTCAGACCCTGGCGGATTTCACCCTCAGCGAGATCCATGATCACCCTAGAGAGCAGTTTCACAACTTCCAAGTTGTCTAAATTAGCCAGATACCAAGAGGACTGTGCAAATAGGAAATCACCCGCAAGTACAGCCACTTTATTCCCAAAGCGACTGTGTACGGTGTCTACGCCCCGCCTAGTCGACGATTCATCTACAACGTCGTCATGAACAAGACTCGCTGTATGGATCATCTCTGTGATCTCAGCAAGGCGGCGGTGACGACCCGTAATCCCTTGATCCGGCTGAGTGGCCCTTGCTAGCAGCAGGACTATTGCTGGACGAATACGCTTGCCGCCTGCGCCAAAAAGGTGTTCGGCAGCTGCATAAAGGATCTTGTGACGAGCACCCACAAGATTTTTGAGGTTGTCAGTTAGTAGTGCTAGGTCGGCTTCTACAGGCAGAAAAAGAGAGGTGGCTGAGGTCATGGAAAACGCGACTCAGGCGAATTAAGTTACGAAATTTTAAGCTGTCTGTTCTTATTCTAAGCTATTGTGCTGGTAAAGGAACGAGTCCTCTCCGAAGGAAGCGGAGCGATGCTTTAACTTCGCTCATCATAATCTCTGAGTAGTAATACCTGCGGATGTTTGACAGATAGGTTGAAAAAGTGAGCTGCACAAATTCTCATCGTCAAACACCCCAACAATTAGCCAAATCTTATGTTAATCTATAGATAATTAAGATTTTCTGTTCAAAGCCTGATAGTACTCGCTGGTCATTCTTGACTAGGTAAGTGGCTACGGAGCTACCCTATTCAGCGAGACAGGTTCAGTAAGACAGGTTCTTCCTAAAAGTCAGCTTCAGTCTTCTTTAGTCCGCGTAAGGTCAATATTCTTGGTTCAGGGATTGCCCTACTTTCAAATCAAGAAAGTATTGATTATTCAGCTCAAGGACTAAACGTTAGGCAACGAATCATCTGTAGGTATCCTACTTCCACAAAGGCAGCCGCATAGAAGGTTCTACTTTTTGGTAAGCCAGAGGGTTATTCAGGCTGCTGGCTAGGTTCAGCTGCAAACTTGGCTAACTAGCTTGTCAGGGGTTTGATCCGATTATCTTCCCACAGTCTTAGCTCAAGACTACTTACATCAAAGAAACTTTCGAAGGAGATTCTATCTTTGGTGTTTTTTCTCTAATGTTGATGTTCTCTTTACTGTGCTTGCCATGCTGCACTTCTCTAGCGCCAACCCGATCACAATTGTTATTCCAGCCTTAGTCTATTTGTTTCTAATTTACTTGGTTATGATGTTCATGAGTACCGGAGCATCCGACACTTAGCCGCTTCTATCGGCTGTTACATCCTTCTAGAAGGTAAAAGGGTATACCGGGTCTGCATCCTCTAACATCATGCCATGTGCATTTCTTTACGCTTGTTGCCTAGGGGTAGCAGGCGTTTTTTTGCGATCGCCTCTTTGGAAAGAGACTGGGCGAATCTTCTCTAACACAGCCATTTCGAGCGTCTCTACAGAAACCTGTTTAACAAAGGGGCGATAGCCTAGCCATTGCTGTGAAACCTTAGCAAACTTTAGTGGGTCACCGCTGACATAAAATTCCGTAGGTGTTGCACCTGTTTCAACCGCGTTAGAATTACATAATCCTAAGATTTCAAGCTCCTGAGCAGCTGCCACGCTTAAATGCTTTGCTGGATCAACGAGTTTGATTCGGGTTGGTAGAATCTGCTTGAACACTGGCGCAAGGTGCGGATAGTGAGTGCATCCATAGACTAGAGTATCAATGCCTGCTGCGATTAGCGGTTCTAAATAGCGTTTGGCTACTGTCAGCGTATAGGGATCGTAGCTGCGGCCACTCTCAATTAGCGGCACGAATTCAGGACAGCCTACCTGCCAAACTCTAATTGTCGAATCAATTTCCTGCACAGCCTGTAGATAGGCATCGCTCTTAGCGGTCGCCTCAGTCGACACTACCCCAATTCGCTTGCCAGTCTTGACTGCGCCTCTAGCACCCGGTAAGACAATCCCTAAGATCGGAATTGGAAACTCTGATCGCACTTCTTCTAGAACTAGCGCCGAGCTTGTATTACAGGCCATGACAATCAGCTTTACCTCTAGACGAATCATCCAGGCAATGATTTCACGAACGAATCTTAAGATCTCACTTTTAGAACGGTTACCGTAAGGCACCCTAGCCGTATCCCCAAAGTAAATAATTGATTCAGCAGGCAAATGACTGCGCATTTCACGGAGTACCGTCAGCCCACCGACGCCACTATCAAAGACACCAATCTTAAAATTGGAGCGTAGCTTGCTGGAAAGAGCCGGGATACTCATAAGTAAAAATACTCAATCTAATAAATGAATAAATGTTCTCTAGAGTTTAGTAGGATTTGGAAACTTTACCAGTCCTAATTTTCAACTACAGAAAAGATTTTTTGTACGTATCTTAGAAGAAAGAACTTTTCATACCACTAAGCGCACTTATCTTAGGCGAGTACTGATTAAGGGGTACTTAGTTAGGTGCCTAAGCTTGTTCTTGCCGTCGAGAACTCTACGGAGATTATGCGTGAACTAACGCACTTTCCCTATATACCTTTTGTAGAAATCGTTTAGTCTTACTGCCCGTAAAACTACGGGCGGAGAAAAGATACGAGTTTGTCAAAAGGATGCCCTATAGCTATCCTAAACTCGCATACTCGAAAGACTTATAGCTTTCTAAAAGGCTGTGGGAGCTACGACTTGCTAAGTAAAAACACATTTCATGCCCAAATTTCCGAAAAAAAGCCTGAACCTACATAGAAATTAGATCTACGCAGACTCAAGCTCTTCATTGGGTAAATATCTCCAGCCTTTGCCTAGGAAAACCTTATAGTTCAGCTAAACATCAGTAGAAGTTGCGACAGTGGAAGCCTCTCCAATCGGTAGCTCTCTGCTTGAGGGAGTCGCCTCTAATACATCGCCATCGTCGTTATCGCTATCGAATACTAGCCTCAGTAGCGGTGGGGCAATAAACGTCGTCACAATGACCATGACAATAATGGCAGCATCTAACGATTCAGATAAAACGCCACTGGCTGCACCTACACCTGCAAACACCAGACCCACTTCTCCCCTGGGAATCATGCCAAACCCAATGGCTAGTCGATTGATTCCGGGCTGACCAAATACAGCGAATCCGGTAACTGTCTTACCTAGAATAGCGATTACCACCAAGAAGGACGCAATAATCAGTCCCTCCCGATTAGCGGGCTCCAACGGATTCAATACACTAATATCTGTCTGCGCACCCACTGTTACAAAGAAAATAGGAACTAGCATATCGGCTATGGGCGTGATCTGCTCTTCTAACTCTCGCCGCTTTGAAGTCTCAGCCAAAATTAAGCCTGCCGCGAACGCGCCCAGAATCGTTTCTAACTGAATTGCAGCGGCAATATAGGACAGTACAAACGCAAAAATTAGCGAGCTGATGATCAGCTGACCCCTAGTCTGCAGCTGATCGACTAAGGAAACAAATAGTGGGCTAAGCAAACGTCCAATAAAAATAGATCCAACTAGAAAAGCAGCGGCGCCCAAAACTAGATAGACCACATTCAAAATCTCAATCTCGCCTGTCTTAGCTAGGCTAGCAACCACTGCCAGCACAATAATGCCAAGGACGTCGTCTAACACGGCTGCGCCAATAATGATCTGGCCTTCCTTAGAACTCAGCTGCTGCATTTCGGCCAACACCTTGGCTGTAATGCCAATACTCGTTGCCGTTAGCGCTGCACCTGCAAATACAGCCGGAATAGTTCCAATACCAAAAAAAACAATTAGACCGGCTGTTCCGGCTACAAATGGAACGACTACACCAATTATGGCGACTACAGCAGCTTGCGGGCCGACCCGAATGAGTTCTTTCAAGTCTGATTCCAACCCAATCTCAAACAGCAAAATAATGACGCCTAGCTCAGCTAGTACCGATAAAGCTTCGCTTTCGCCGTTAAAGACCATCTGCAAACTTTCTGGGTTTAGATGAGCTGTCATCTGGATGATATTCATCAGAGCAGAGGCAGGCATCTCTGGTCCTTCTGGAAAGACAATAAGATGAAGGGCAGACACACCGACGACTACCCCACCTACTAGCTCACCTAGTACAGCAGGTAGGTTTAGCCGAGCACATAGCTCCCCGCCGACTTTCGCCGCAATAAAGACTGTAATCAGACTGAGCAGTACGCCTGCAATTACAAATGAACCAACTTCTGCCTCGTCAACTTCAGCGAGAAGGGGAATTGTATCTGTCCATGGCCCATGCCATAGCAAGTTGTGGATTGGAATAGGCCAGCCAATAGGATCGATCATGCTGTTTGCGACAACTCATCGTAGTCTAATTTACAGGAGTCACCTACCTATATTTTGTTCATTTAGTCATAAGCTGTCATTTTAAGCTGATCTAAAGCGGTTAGTTTCCTATAACCGTTTCACAATTCATTCTCCATGAAGAGCTGCTCCGCTTGTGCTACACAGTTTGTAGACAGTTTTTGTAGATAGCTACTTCATAGATGGCTACGTTCACAAGGTAGCGACTAGATATCAATATCCAGCATTGAGTGGTAGATAGATCGAGAAATGACGTTCGATTGAGCACTCTAACCGAAGACGCGATGCTGCAAGGATGGCATCTGACGTCGGACCTGCTCTATGCGGGATGGATGAATTTCTGCGATCGCCATCCCTACAGTGTCACCCGCATCCGCCAAAGTAATTCCCCAAGGATCTATAATCATTGCGTGCCCATGGGACTGTCGACGGGCGTTATGAAATCCAGTTTGAGCAGGCGCAATCATATAGCACGTGTTCTCAATTGCTCGAGCTTGTAGAAGCACTTGCCAGTGGTCTTTTCCGGTAAACGCCGTAAAAGCAGCAGGCACGATCAGTACCTCAGCTCCAGCCTTCGATAGCTGACGGTACAGCTCAGGAAAGCGAACGTCATAGCATACAGAAATTCCTAGTTGACCTAGCCGATCAGATTTGTAGACTTCGGGCATAGCTGTACCCGAAGTCACACGAGCAGATTCTTGGTAAGTATTTCCATCAGGTAGATTGACGTCAAATAGGTGAACTTTCTCGTATCTTAAAAGCTCTTCCCCATTAGCATTGACCAGGATTGCCGTATTATAAGTCCGACTATCTGGAGAAGGAACGGGATAGCCTCCGCCCAGTAAAGTGATTCGATATCGCTGAGCCATCGTTTTGATGAACTTCTCACTGGCCGCTCGAATGTTCTCTGCCTGACTAAACTTTGCTTCCTCATCACCTAAGAAAGAAAAGTTCTCAGGTAATGTGACTAGCTCAGCGCCTCGGCGGGTAGCTAGATCGATAAGCTCCTCCGCCTGAGCTAGATTCTTTTCGAGATCGGGCACGCTGGTCATTTGTAGCGCAGCTGCCAAGTAGGGCTTCATAAGTCTCTATTGCCATTAGGACACAGCTTATAATTGTAAGACGTGGGTTGACTCGTTTACGCTTTTTATTAGGCGCTTCGACTGATTAAGCGATTTATTGCCTTAGCAATAGGAAAGGAAAATTAGCAGGGCTCTTTGGAAAGTCAACTGTCCACACTTGACAGTAGGTAGCTTTTACAGCGATTATGTTTGTTCGTGAAAATGCTCGAACCAGGTAAAAAGTGCTGTGTCTAAACTTAGATAAGACAGCCTACCTCTACGGCAATTTAGAGTGAGAATAGAAAAAACATGGCGTATGCAATCATTGCAGCAGGCGGTACTCAGCTTAGAGTTGAGCCAGGACGATTTTATGATATCAATCGTCTACCGATGGAAGCAGATGAAAAGATTACGATTGATAAGGTCTTGATGGTTGAAAACGCTGGCGAAGTCAGTATTGGTCAGCCACTAGTAGAAGATGCTTCAGTCAGTGGAACGATTGTTAGCCATCTGCGCGGCAAGAAGGTTATTGTCTATAAGATGCAGCCAAAGAAGAAGACTCGTAAAAAGCAGGGACATCGTCAAGATCTCACCCGAGTGATGATTGATTCGATTACGGTAGGTGGTAACACGATCTCGTCTGATTCTTCTGATGGCAGCGATTCCGACAGCAGCGATTAATTTCTCAGTGATTGATTTTATGAATGGCTATTTGGGATCAGCTTGGTAGATAGCCCAAAAGTCAATTCAGTCTTAGCAACTAGTCACAAGATTCAGTAACCAGTTAGAAATACAGGAGCTCTAAAGGCTA
>NZ_DS989904.1:2384255-2477757 GCF_000155595.1 Synechococcus sp. PCC 7335
ACTAAGTATCATGTTGGCGAAAATGTCGGCATTGGCGGCGATGATACTTTGTTCGCGCTAATTGATGGTGTAGTGACATTTGAACGTAAAGGCAAGAACCGAAAAAAGATTAGTGTCTATCCTACTGCTGTGTAGGAAGTCCTAATAGGAGCAATAGCACGCTTAGTGCAAGCTAAGTTGAACCGCAGCAATTAGATGAGCCCACTGTTATCGAAAATAGTGGGCTTTCATAATGTTACGGGGTGTTCTAAAAAGTGTTTTGGTTTCAAACAGCTATGGCATTGGCTGGTATGGGAGGAACTTCGGGAGTAGATAGATTTTGCCTGATCGAAGTTTGATTGATGAACTTTGAACGCCAGCATGGTTACACTTCTATGTAGGACGATAATCAGCTATTGAATGGAAAGCTCGATTACCTTTGATAGCAGCGGTTGTAATTAGTCACTTACCTTACCCTCTGCTACTTCGACGGTGAGCATGTTGAGATACCTAAGAAATGGTGAATGTAGATTGTTGATAAAAAGAAAACCTAACTTAGAGAGCAATTGATAGTGTCGAAGCCTCGCTTATTTCTTGCTGAACTTGAGTAAAAAACTTTGTTTGAAGAGCTGCTAAGTGGCATATACCTTGACCTGCTCAAGCGATGATTGGAGCTTCAGAAGTAGGGGAATAGAGAACGGCGTAGTTTACAACATCATGCAATCCCGCCGCTCATACCATATCGGCTGGATTAGTCAAACCGACTTCGTAGCAGCTTTGAACAGAATTAGTAATATCGCCCTTCAACGACTCTAGGCAGAAGAAATAGTTGGAGAGACTCCTCTGAAGTGGTTCATTTTAGCGTTGAGATGTTCAAATCCCCGTTCTGACTCAGCGGTTGGAAAGACACTTAGCCAAGGTTGTAAGCGGTTCGCGCTAACCCACGGCAGCAGAATCAACCGCAGGTTGTTGAGCCAGTTCTTCCAGCCTTGTTCTATCTGCCACTCTCTCCATACTCGCTATCGGCCAGCACTAACTCAAACTCGAAACCAAAATCACACAGCCATTGAACCATTGCCGCTGCTATCTTTGGTTTGGTGACGTGGCACTTGTCTGCCTTCAGTCGTGCTTTGGGTTTGTAGACCTCGAACGTGAGTGAAAACGTTGTGTTGTCTATCACGCCGTAGGCATTGACTGAGACGATACCGTTTTCTACCTTGCCGAGGTTGCCAGTATAGGGGTAGGACCCCGAGTCGCTTTGCGGCACTAGGGAATGCCTACTAAGACAATTGACGCTCAACATAGTCAGTCGTACGCCCTTTCTTGCGGTCGCCAGTGCCGTCTATCACTAGCGTCAGCTTGCGACCTTTCAACACCTTCAGTATGAGTTCTAAACGCCACTCTCTCAGTTGTTTAGCCTGCCACGGCGAATGGACAAGAAACTGTTGTAGCGACTGAGCATTAGGTAGTCCGTTCACTTAGCGATCGCCAGTAGTGACTTGCGTGGCAGCTCAGCTATCGCGCCAACGTGCAGGTGCTTGAATTACGCCTAGTTAACGCTTGATCCGATCACGTAGATCCGCCAAGTCTGTATACGAGTCAGCTATGTCAATTAAGCTATCGCTTGTCATAGACTGTAGGCTAACGACCTCAATGAATGTACCGCGCTGACTTAACACCTGTAGAGCGTAGGCTAGGTTACCATCACCACCTAGCAATGTGATGTTTGAGCAATACTCTGAAATACGCATCATGTCGACAGCCATCTCTACATGCATATTTGCCTTACGAGAGCCGTCGGGTAGATTAGTGAGTTCTTTACTGACGACGCGATGACCATGGCGGTTTAGCCATAGCAAAAAACCACGCTGCTTTTCATTTTGAGGATCCACGCCTGTATAGAAATACGCTCTTAGCAGACGACGACCTCTGACCAAAGAGGTTAGGAGACGCCGGTAGTCTACTTCTATGTTTAGATGAGAAGCTGCATAGAAGAGGTTGGAGCCATCAATAAAGATGGTAATGAGATCGTTACTTTGGACCACAGCTTGAGAATTCTCTGACAGGTTAGGTTGAGACTTGCTGGTCTTTCTATCTAATTTAAGGGAGTTGGCGGTAGTATCACGAGCCCTTTTTCTACTTGATGTTTTGGGGGGCTCAGGCGAAGAAGCGCTATCGCTACTCCGCTTAGAAGAGAAATCAGACGATGGAGGTCGAGAGGGAGTACTCGGTTTACTAATAATCTTTCTTCTAGAGCGGGCCTTTCTGGCTACATCTGTGCTTGATGGCTTGTCAGAGGATTGAGCAGTGATTTCCTTTGAAGGAGCAGGGGCTAAAGAGGTAGAGGGCACTAAGGCGAATTCGTCAACACCGACCTCCAACTCAGTTTCGGCCCTTACCACAGAGCTGTCGATAGCATCAGCCTTGTGGTTGAACATCTCATTTTGGTTGGCATCACGACTGTTGCGCTCGTCAGCTTTTCTCATGTCAGACTGAGGCGTTACCTCTGTTTTGGCTGAGTTAGTATCAGATATCTTCAATGGGACTCTAGATATATCAAAATGTTGCGAACTTTAACATCGTAATGGGTGAGTACTTACCTTTCTAAAATGTCAGCAAATAATTTAATGAATGCCCAAGGATACGACTACTAGAAGAGCATGAGACGATTTACACAGCTGTTTTTAGATGTAGATGCCACCACGTCGACGAACGCAAAAGTGAACGCTATCCAGCAGTACTTTCATGACGAGAGTCCGAGAAATGCCATATGGGCGCTTTACCTGCTGATGAGCAAAACTCGCAAACGGCTGATCACCTCTCGGGTGCTGCGCGAGATATTTTTACAGATCTCAGAGATACCAGAATGGCTGTTTGAAGAGAGTGCGTCGCATGTAGGAGATACCGCAGAAACGATCGCGTTACTACTACGTGATACCCCGATCGAATCAACGGGAACTTCAACAGCCGGAGGCGAGACCCCTTTATACGAGTGGATGGAATCGGTAATTCCCCAGGTAAAGGAGATCAAGGACGAGCAAAGCGATCGCCTCAAGCATCTAGTCATTGACTGGTGGGCCAATTTACAAGATGACGAAATTTTTGTGCTGAACAAGGTACTCACCGGTGCTTTTCGAATGGGGGCAAGTGCAAAGCTAGTGATCAAAGCGCTAGCAGCGGAGTATGGATTGAGCGAGGCGGTATTAACTCACCGGCTGATGGGCAACATTGAGACGACTAGCGAGTTCTATCAAGCTTTGATCGATCCGGATGAAACAGATGCGAGTCCAAGCCGACCTTATCCCTTCTTTCTCGCAGCGCCCATTGATGTTGAGAAGTTTGCTACTGAGCCGATGGACCACTGGCAGGCAGAGTGGAAATGGGATGGTATTCGTGCGCAGCTTATCTACCGGCAAAATCAGCTATTTACCTGGTCGCGTGGAGAGGACTTGATTACCCATCAGTTTCCTGAATTTGAGGCGGCAATCGGTGTGATGCCTGAGGGAACCGTGTTAGACGGAGAGATTGTCTGTTGGGACGGTGAAAAACCGCTGGACTTTAACTTTTTGCAGAAGCGGCTTGGGCGAAAGCGGGTGACCAAAAAGCTAATGGCAGAAAACCCGGTACACTTCATTGCTTACGACTTACTAGAAAAGGCGGGTAAGGATATTCGAGAGATGCCTTTGCAAGCAAGACGAGCAGCAATGACAGACCTACTCGATCGGCATCCGACTGAGGTCATTAGCTATGCAAAGCCGCTGACGTTCAAAACGTTTGAGGCATTAGAAGATTGGCGATCGCAATCGAGAGATCAGGGCGCAGAAGGTCTAATGCTAAAAGCGCTAGACAGTCCTTACTTAGTTGGTAGGAAGCGCGGCTACTGGTGGAAGCACAAAGTGGATCCAATGACATTAGATGCCGTGATGATTTATGCCCAGGCAGGCACTGGTAAGCGCTCTAACCTTTTTACTGATTACACATTTGCGCTGTGGAAAGGCGATACGCTAGTGCCCTTTACCAAAGCCTATTCTGGTCTAGACAATGCTGAAATTGAAAAACTAGACCGATGGATTCGCCGACATACGACTGAAAAGTTTGGCCCTGTGCGTTCGGTCGAGCCGTTCCATGTCTTTGAGATTGGCTTTGAGGGTATTGCCGAATCGAAGCGGCATAAGTCGGGAATTGCCGTACGGTTTCCTAGAATTTTGCGCTGGCGTACAGATAAACCAATGGCAGAAGCGGATACGTTAGAGAGTGCGATCGCGTTGCTAGACAACCGGGTTTTGACTTCATCGAACGCTTCTACGAAATAACCGTAAGCTGAGATATAGCCATCCGGTATAAAAAGCGAAAAGCTGCACTAGCGGTCGAACTAACCCGAACAAGGAGAAATAGAATAGGGTTAGCAATGCTCTAATGCGTGGTTACAGCGATGGATAAGGCGTTTGTTCGAGAGACTGCGGCTGTTGATAAAGTTGAGCAGATAGCCGAGCTCAAAGCGTTCATCCGTAAGGAACGAGATGCGCGTCAGGTGAAGAAGGCGCTGGCGGTCAAACTGTTGTACGAAGGGCACGGCTATCAAGGCGTCGTCGATGTTCTGAATGTATCGCTCGGCGCTATCAGCGAATGGAAGCAGTTGTACGAAGCGTCCGGGCTAGCTGGGTTTGTTCCCCAGCACAAGGGCAAGAAGAGCTTTCTAAGTGGTGCTGAGAAAGCAGCGGTGCTGGCTTGGCTAGGTAGCAAACGTATCTGGACGCTCGGCGAGCTAGAGAGTCATCTGGCAGAAGACTACGATGTGGTCTATGCCTCGAAACAGAGCTACTACGACCTGTTCGAGTCAGCGGGTATCACCTGGAAGAAGACAAGCAAAGTCAACCCGAAGGGCGATGCTGAGGCGGTGGCGGCAAAAAAGCCGACATCGAGCGCTGCTTGGCGCACTACCGAGACGAGATAGGGCGTGGGCAGCTCAGAGTGCTGTTCATGGATGAATGTCACCTGATGAGTGCTGACCTGGAAGGCTACGTTTGGGGTACTAGAGGTCAGCGCGTCGAGGTGCCGATTGTGAACGAACGCGACCGGCAAACTTACTACGGTGCGCTCGACTTGCTGAGCAAGCGCGTGTTGTTTGGGGCTTACGGCGCTGGCAACACGGCTAACACCATCGCCTACTTGCGGTACTTACAAGTGCAGTTCCCACAGCAAAGACTACTGTTGCTATGGGATGGGGCGAGCTACCATAGAGCTCATGAGATTCGAGACTTCCTAGCACGGACCAACGACGGCCTACCAGCGTCGCAGTGGCCGATTCACTGCATTCAGTTTGCGCCCAACGACCCGACTCAGAATCCGATTGAAGATGTTTGGCTACAGGCAAAGAACAGTGTGCGACGATTGGCAGGACTGAAGCCATCATTCAAAGGCGTCAAGTTCTTGTTCGAGCAATTCTTGTCGCTGGAAGTCTTCGACTTTCCCAAGATGCACATGTACGGCTCGTTTTCACAAATCATCTAGGATGGCTATAGAGCTAACGTGAGCTAAAACCCTAGCGCATTCTAATTTCGCCGCGCTCTCTAATCTGCTTGGATTGGGTCGGAACGGTAAGCTGACAGATCCAGTCACCCGTTTTACCGGTTAAAAAAGGAACGATACTGCCGTCACTTGCCAAAATACGATTGCGATCACGACAGTTGTATAGCTCTAGTGGCTGCTTGACGCCATCTATACTAACGATAGTGCGATATTCCCAATAGCTTTTGGCGCTGCGGCGAATACTATTAACACAGACCCGATGACCATTGAAGAGTTGGCAGATATCTTGCTCGGCAGACGTATTAACCACGTTTAGTAACCACACGGCAAAGGGAAGCGCTAGCATCGCAATGACCACGGCCCACCAAACCGATAAAAACTTATCAACAAGCAGAGATTTCAAGGAGAGCATTAACGCAGTGCCAAGAGCTTTGAGCTTTTTTGGAGCTTTCCTAAGAGTCTACCGCTTTCTTTAGCTTGAATGTATAGCAGCCTGTTTGTATAGCAGCCATCATTTGCAGCTTCGGACAGTTGCTAAAATGACCGTTCTCAATTCTCTTCAGTCTACAGGCACTCGCTAGCTTTATACTTGCTAGCCCTGCACCCTAGCTCTACTCGCTCTGCTGAGTTTATCGCCCGCAGAGTTCTGTCTCTTCTCATGCATGGCAGCAACCTTTGCTCTGAACCTTTCTTCTATTACTACTTCTAAACCTATCATCTGACTCTAGTCATGACTGCTCAAACCATTCCCGTTTTAGACCTCAAGGATTTCAGTTCAGAAGATGGCAGCGGTAAGCGCGAGGCCTTTGTTTTAGCCTTGGGGGAGGCGCTCTGCGATCTAGGTTTCTTCATCCTAGTCAATCATGGTATAGAGCAGCGCTTGATCGATACAGCCTACGGTGCGGCGGAGGCTTTTTTCGCGCTGCCTGAATCAACAAAGGCACAATATGCGATCGCTCAGATGAAAGGTCAGCGCGGGTTCACTCAGTTTGGTAAAGAACATGCCAAAAACAGTACCGCTCCTGATCTTAAAGAGTTTTGGCACCTGGGCAGAGAGCGACCTACCGCTCACCCTGTTGGATATCCGAACAATCTATGGCCCAAAGAAGTCCCACAGTTTCGACCCACTATGACGGCTCTATTCGACCAGCTCGAAACCTGTGCCTGTCAGCTTATGCAGGCTTGCGCTCAATACCTACAGCAGCCTGAAAGTTTCTTTTCCAAGCAAGTAACCGAAGGCCAAACTATTCTGCGAATCATTCACTACCCCCCTATCCCAGCGGATGCTATTCCGGCTAGCCAGCGCGCTGCTCCTCACGAAGATATCAACTTAATCACCCTGCTGTGCGAAGCGACAACGCCTGGACTAGAGTTACTTCAATCGAACGGAGAATGGCTGCCCGTACATAGTGCGCCTGGAGAGATCATCGTTGATACGGGTGATATGCTGCAGTCACTGAGCAACGGTCTTCTCAAAAGCACCACTCATCGCGTGACTAATCCGACTAGCAGCCGCGATCGCCGCTTTTCGATGCCCTTTTTTGTTCACCCTCGCCCAGATTTTGATCTCACACCACTTTCTAGCTGTATCGAAAGAACTGGCGGCAACCAACTCTTTCCAGCTCAAACTGCCGAAGAATATTTGCAACAGAGATTGAAGGAGATTGGCCTAGCCTAATGTCTTAATTCTCTCAACCGGACGAATACAAGTCATAATCGATCATAGCCCGCTTAGCGACACGAACTGTTGTTATGGATTTCTCCTCAGCTATTCCTACCTTCGTAGTCACGCTTAGAGAAGGTGTAGAAGCAGCCCTAGTTGTCGGCATTGTCCTTGCTTGCCTGAACAAAGCAAACCGTACCGAACTGAACAGGTGGGTATACGCAGGCGTAGCCGCGGGTATTGCAGGTAGCGTATTGATCGGTATTTTCCTAGGCCTTACCCTGGTGCAGGTACAATACACTGCCCCTGCCCTTCAAGGATTGCTTAAGCCATTACTAGGCGTTCTTTTTGGTAGCGTAGCTATTGTCATGCTGAGCTGGATGCTGATCTGGATGACGCAGCAAGCTAGGAATATGAAAGGAGAAGTAGAAGGATCTTTGAAAAATGCTTTAGCTGACTCAGAAGGGGCAAATATTAGCGTCTTTAGCCTGGTATGTATTGCGGTATTGCGCGAAGGCTTCGAGACTGTTCTTTTTCTATTTAGTAACTTAGAGCAAAGCCTAGCTGGCATCAGCGGCGCTATAGCTGGCCTTAGTGGCGCGTTCTTGATCGGCATTGCCCTCTTTAAATTTGGCGTGCGGATTAACCTCAAACTATTCTTTCAAACAATGGGTGTTTTTCTGTTGTTGATCGTGGCCGGACTAGTCGTCTCCGTCTTCAAGAACCTAGACGCTGCCTTCACGGCCATTAGCATGCTCAAGCCCGAACTAGATTTGTGTATCAGCAATCAATCGTGCATCCTAGGTCCGCAGTTATGGGATGCCAGTGGATTCTTACCTGACAAACGCTTTCCTGGTATCTTGCTCAAAACGCTATTGGGCTATCGCGATCACATCTATTTACTACAGGCGATCGCCTACGCCAGCTTCTTAATAGGTGTAGGCAGTCGCTACTTCCGTAGCCTTGGCATCCTCGACCAATCTCGTCAGATTGAGCGAGCAACTAATCAGTGACAAGTCCACAAAAAAATATAGCGTTTCTCAGGTTCATTCGAGAAACGCTACAGCCTTTCATGAGGTGCTCGGTGAGCATAAAGAAAGGATTAGCTTCAGGCTATGCAGCTATAGGGGCTTAGACATGGGCTTAGTTCAAAAGAACGTTGAAGCAGAACCAGCCTAAACCTTTTTTAGCCAGCTAAACATTGCTCGCAAGTCCTTGCCGACTTCCTCGATTGGATGCTCAGCTTCGATCCGCCGGGTGGCATTAAATCCAGCATTACCAGATTGAGCCTCCAGTACAAACTCGCGCGCAAACTGTCCAGTCTGAATCTCCTTCAAGATCTGTTTCATAGTTGCTTTAGTATCTGCGGTGATTACCCGAGGCCCCCGCGTATAGTCGCCGTATTCAGCGGTATTAGAGATGCTATCGCGCATCTTGGCTAGACCCCCTTCAACGATCAAATCTACAATTAGCTTGACCTCGTGTAAGCATTCGAAGTAAGCAAGTTCGGGCTGATATCCGGCTTCAGTCAAGGTCTCAAACCCTGCCTTGATGAGTTCACTGAGGCCGCCACAGAGTACTGCCTGCTCACCAAAAAGATCTGTTTCGGTTTCTTCGCGAAATGTAGTTTCTAAGATACCAGCGCGGGTGCCGCCGATTCCTTTGGCATAGGCCATCGCCAAATCGCGAGCTTGACCAGACGCATCCTGATACACCGCAAATAGTGCTGGAACACCTTGGCCTTGTTCATAAGTGCGGCGAACCAAATGGCCAGGGCCTTTAGGCGCAGCCATTACTACGTCTACATCTTCAGGAGGAACAATTTGGGCAAAGTTGATATTAAAACCATGCGCAAACGCCAACACGTTTCCAGCTTCTAGGCCAGGCTCGATGCTTTCCTTGTAGACGCTGCGCTGCACTTCGTCCGGCAGCAGAATCATTATCAAGTCGGCGACTTTTGCCGCATCAGCAACTGATTTGACCGCAAGCCCTTCAGCCTCAGCTTTAGCCTTCGAGCGACTGCCCTCATAGAGACCAACCACCACATTCACACCGCTGTCTTTGAGGTTGAGGGCGTGGGCATGGCCTTGCGAGCCATAGCCGATAATGGCCACCGTCTTGCCATTGAGCAAATCGAGGTTGGCATCGCTGTCGTAATACATTTTGGCCATGAGGAACAGTCTCCTTAACTGCGAGGTCTTCAGCTTTTTGCCTGAAGAGAGATGAATGAGGGTCAGCGTTTGATCTTATCAAACGGAGGGGTTGCGGGGTAGGGGCAGTAATATATACCTTTAGTCCTTGAATGGTGAGTCCTTAAATTAGATGGAATGATCAAGCGATCGCTCGTTATTGAGCTTCGGGCCCCGGTTGTTTCTCCAGCGATATTGATGTTGATATTCCCGGCGCTGCTTTGTGATCTCGTACAAAACTATTCCGGATGTGGTGCCTAAGTTAAGGCTCTCTATCATGCCAAACATAGGAATGCTTACACACAGGTCACTGTGCTCTACAGCTAGATCGCTAATCCCCATAGACTCATTCCCAAACCACACAGCTAGCTTGGTATATATCGTATAGTCAGCCTCATCTAGGACAGCGTTTTTTCTGCCCTTCAGATGTGGAGAGGTAACGATAGAGACAAAACGATTTTGTTCTAGGTGATCAATACAGGCTGCGGTACTGTCAAAGCGCTTAACGAAGCTCCACTTGATTGCAGAGACAGATGTTTTAGAAAGCGCCCTCTTCTCCCGCATTTCTTGCCAATCATCAGGCAACGCTTTCTTTGGGTCCACGATATAAGCCTTCTCTACACCAAGCGCGTTCACGTTCCTGATAATAGTACCGATGTTTTTGATATCGTTCGGGTTTTCAATCACCGCGATCAAATTCTTACATCTGTACTCTTTGATCTGGTCCGCACGCTGTCGGACAGAACGCTTCTGCTTGCCTGGTTCATTCATAAGCTTTTGATTCTTAGTGGCTCAACACATAACGATCTATAGCTTCGGCATGTGCTTGTGCCAATCAGTCGCCTGCTCATAGGCATGGCCGACTTCAAATAGCAAATCTTCACGCAACACATTACTCACGAGCTGTAGGCCAATTGGCATTCCGGCTTTGTCGAAACCGCAGGGTACACTCATGCCAGGTAGTCCGGCCATATTGACCGGAATCGTCATCAGATCGAGTAGATACATACTGAGCGGATCGTCTTTTTCTTCAATTTTGAAGGCGGTAGTTGGAACAGTTGGACTCACGAGAACATCCACATCTTCAAAGGCTTTCTCGAAGTCCTGTTTCATCAAAGTGCGGACTTTCTGAGCCTTGAGGTAGAAGGCATCGTAGTACCCAGCTGAGAGCGCGTAGGTACCGATCATGATACGGCGTTTAACTTCGTCGCCAAAGCCTTCAGAACGGGTCTTGTTATACATCGATAGCAAGTTAGGCTCTGCTGATCGCAGACCATAGCGCACACCGTCGTACCGAGCTAGATTGGCCGAGGCTTCGCAAGGGGCAATGATGTAATAGGCCGACACACCATAGTTGAACCGCGGGCAAGAAATGGTTTTGATCTTTGCACCTAGTGCCTTGAGCTGATCGATGGCGACTTCTACAGCTGCGCCAACTTCACTATCTAGACCTTCTCCAAAGGTTTCTTTGATAACACCGACTGTGCGCCCTTTGAGGTCTGAGGCTAGAAACTTCGTATAGTCGGGGATATCGACTTTGAGGCTAGTGGCATCTTTAGGGTCGTGGCCAGCGATCGCACCCAACAAAATGGCCGCATCTTCCACTGTTTGGCCAAACGGACCAATCTGGTCAAGCGATGAAGCAAATGCCACTAGCCCAAAGCGGGAAACCAATCCGTAAGTAGGCTTCATCCCGACGATGCCACAGAAAGAAGCTGGCTGACGAATCGATCCGCCGGTATCAGATCCCAAAGAAATAGGCGCTTGTCCACCAGCGACTGCCGCTGCTGAGCCGCCTGAAGACCCGCCTGGAACCCGCGCTGTATCCCATGGATTCTTCGACGGTCCAAATGCAGAGTTTTTGGTCGAGCCACCCATGGCAAACTCGTCTAGGTTGGTCTTGCCAACAAAGACAGCGCCCGCTGCATCCAAACGCTCGGTCACTGTCGACTCATAGGGAGGCACGAAGTTCTCAAGTATCCGAGAACTGCAGGTTGTACGAATCCCTTTCGTGCAGAGATTGTCTTTAAGCGCGATCGGAATTCCCCCTAGCAACTCAATATCTTCACCAGCAGAAATCTTGTCATCCACAGCTTGAGCTTGAGCCAACGCTTTTTCAGCCGTCAAAGAAACGAAGCTATTGAGTTGAGGCTCTACAGCTTGGGCATACTCCAGCTGAGCCTGGGCAATCTCAACGGCGCTGCGCTCTCTAGTCGTGAGCTGTTTGTGCAACTCGCGGATGGCTGACATAGGGATTCCTCTCGATTTGGAAATGGATATAGGGCAATGTGTACCAAGCACTATAGAAGGGTAGCAGGGTAGCAGGCCATAGAACCGTCTAGATAGTATTCTCTGTAGCAATGCGATTTACATAGTTTTGTTAAGCTCTCGTATTCACTCTCTATGGGCTCGTCCCTGTGACTAGATGTCCGGCTTTTGGTACACCGCTGCAATCGCAACCACTGTTAGCGCCGTGGTCATACTGGCAAAAGATCTAGCGATCCCCTCACGATATGCGCCTGCTAGTCCGTTCTCTGTAGGGCAAGTTGAGAGACAGCAAGTTAAGAGACAGCAAGTTGGGAGACGGCAAGTTGAGAGACAACCAAAGAACCGGACAATAGCCCAAGACGGCGCATTGCCAGACACTCTAATCGAGCAGAACGCTAGTAGAACCAACTTTGAGCAGGCTATGGCGATCGCCCGTCAAGCGGTTGACGCCTATCAATCTGCAAGAGCGGCCGATACGCCAGAAGCAAGCCTTGCTTTCACTCGAAAAGAGAAGCGCTTATGGCAAAGCTCACTGCAAAAGCTATCAAACATTCCCAAAGATGCCTCTATCTATCAACAGGCTAACCATAAAAAAGCTCATTACAAGACGCTTTTGGCCACTGCTGCGAAGAAAGTACTCGCTGCCGAGAGCGCTTTTCTAACGGATATTATTGAGTCCGCCCAGATATCT
The DNA here is from genome assembly GCF_000155595.1 of Synechococcus sp. PCC 7335. NCBI lineage: Bacteria > Bacillati > Cyanobacteriota > Cyanophyceae > Synechococcales > Synechococcaceae > Synechococcus > Synechococcus sp. PCC 7335. The sequence goes on from NZ_DS989904.1 coordinate 2,396,575, forward strand.
CCAACCAATGTGCATATCAGTCTCTGTCAGATCGATCTACCTAGGTCTGCTCCATCTGAAGCGGTTGGCGCCAGTACTTATGAAACTGCTTATAAAACTGCTGATGAAACTGAGAGCGGCTACAGCTCGAACGGGTGTCGACACCACAAAGGGGAACAGCTATTAGCTAGTCCCGCTAGCTTGATCAAACTGCCAATTGCGATCGCAGTATTAGATAAAATCCATACCGAAAAGCTCGATCTAAACAGCAAGCTCTACATCGATCCTCAGAACTTCACTGAAAACGCCATCGGAGCCACCATCGAGGTAGACAAAGAGTATCCGCTTGTCCAAGTGATAGACCGGATGATTAGTGAAAGTAACAATATTGCCACGAACCAGCTCATCGACTACGTGGGCCGAGAAGGCATAAACAAGACCTTAACCGCTAGAGGCTATCAAGATACTTTCGTTGACTATAAGCTAGCCGGAAATCGGATCTTGCCACCAAACCCTGGTACGCAAAGCAACCGTATCACCACCAATGACGTCACTAGGATGATGGTAGACACCTACCGCCTTTCTCATCCTGACGATGGAGAACTTTTACAGGCGCTGACAGTTCAAAAGGATCAAGAGCTGGGCTATCAGGCCTTGCGAGAAGTGGGATCTGCTGTTGAGTGGTTAGGTGAAAAAACTGGTCAGAATGGTCGGATGCTAGGTACAACGCTAGCGATGAAAATAGACGCTAAGCGCTATGCCCTGACCGTTGCGATCAACTACAGTGCCGATGCGATCGCGCTTCGAAAGCTAATTAAAGGCATAGCACACCATCTAATAGAAAATGGCCCAATTGCTCAGGAGTTTGAGCATGCGAAGCTTGAACCGCTACCGGCCAGCCCGCTTGCTAAATCCATCACTAAACCTAGAACGGCTAGACCTAGAACCCGATCTGGGGCAAATCACCTAGCGAACCAGTCAAAATCGAGTGCTAGCTTTTGATTAACCCTTTGCAAAAGATATTTTCTGCCCTTGTAAATCCAGATTTCTATAATTAGAGATAGAGATATGTATCGATCCCCTCTTGCCAACTGGCAGATACCCGCTCACACTTGTTGTGATGTGAGAACGGCCTATATCTTGAGCCAGGATTGACGTTGTGAAAAGAGTACTTTCAATAATTTTGGGCGGTGGTGCTGGCACCCGCCTCTATCCGCTGACAAAAGTTCGTGCAAAACCTGCGGTTTCTCTAGCAGGTATGTATCGCCTAATCGATATCCCAGTCAGCAACTGTTTAAACTCTGATATTTTTAAGATCTATGTATTAACTCAGTTCAACTCGGCTTCGCTAAATCGGCATATCTCAAAGGCGTACAACTTTTCTACCTTTAGTGATGGCTTTGTTGAAGTATTAGCTGCCCAGCAAACTCCTGATAGCCCTAGCTGGTTTGAGGGCACTGCCGACGCGGTACGTAAATACCTATGGATGTTTGAAGAAGCTGATGTAGACGAGTTCATTATCCTTTCCGGCGATCATCTCTATCGCATGGACTACAGGGACTATGTAATGAAGCACCGTGAAAGCGGCGCAGACGTTACACTTTCTGTTGTCCCGATTGGCTATAAAACGGCTTCTAGCTTCGGCCTGATGAAAGTAGACGAAAATAACCGTATCGTTGACTTCTCTGAAAAGCCAAAGGGCGAGGCGCTCGAAGCAATGAAGGTTGATACAACCGCTATGGGGCTTTCTCCTGAAGAGGCTAAAGACAAGCCCTTTATTGCCTCTATGGGCATCTATGTATTCAAAAAGCAGGTGCTAATAGATTTGCTTAAGAACAACCCGGAGCAAACAGATTTTGGTAAAGAGATTATTCCTGCCTCTTCTCGCGACTACAATGTTCAAGCCTATCTGTTCAAAGGCTATTGGGAAGACATCGGAACGATTGAAGCATTCTACAATGCCAACATTGCCCTAACTAAACAGCCAGATCCCGCCTTTAGTTTCTACAGCGAAGATGCTCCGATTTACACGCGATCACGCTATCTTCCCCCGAGCAAAATTAAAGACAGTCAGATCACAGAATCAATTATTAGTGAAGGCTGCATCCTCAAGAAGTGCCGCATTCATAATTCAGTCGTCGGTTTGCGTCAGCGCATTCACGCTGGCTGTGAAATTGATAGCGCCCTACTGATTGGCGCTGACTATTACGAGGAAATGCACGAAAATGGTGAGTTTCCTCTAGCTGCTAATCAGCCCGGTAAGATTCCCATTGGTATTGGTTCAGGCTCAGTCATTCGTAAAGCCATCATCGATAAGAACGCCCGTATTGGCAAGAACGTTCAGATCATTAACAAAGATGGCGTAGAGGAGGCAGAGCGAGAAGACGAAGGCTATTACATCCGTAGCGGCATCGTTGTAGTACTGAAAAATGCCACTATTCCTGATGGCACCATCATTTAATCAAGCCTGGCATCGCAGCAGCTGTATGAACGTGATGCCATCGAAGAGCTGAAAGCACGTTCGTTCTAGCTATCCTATTGTAGGAGTTCAATTAATTGAACTCCTTCTTCCCTTGTACTAGAGCGTTGGACTCTTTCTCATCCTGAGCTTACTTAGCAAAGTAAAGCAGGCTAGCAAAGTGAGGGCGTTAACAGAACCACCGTAGATACTGAGCCCATCTGTTTGTAACAGAACTACTGAGCGTACCAGAACTGAAAGGACGGAGAGAGAGGGATTCGAACCCTCGAACAAGTTGCCCCGTTACAGCATTTCCAGTGCTGCGCCTTCAACCACTCGGCCATCTCTCCCTATTAAGCTAGTAAGCGCTTTCTTGAAAGCCAGCTTAGGTCTTTTAGAACAACGACTTACAGCTTTGACATCGTAGCAGAAAGCGGTGTGAGTACGACACTAATTTCCTAGTCGTCAAATGTACATATAATCATGGGTAATCACGGGTGCGATCAATCCGTGTAATGATATGTACACTGCTCTTTGCCCAACTCCTTGTCCAAGTAACTCTTGTCATGGTTGAAACCTATAGCGTTCGCATTCATCACCGACAGAAAAACACGGTGTATACAGTGCGAGTCCCAAGCGATCGCTATATTCTACAAACCGCAGAGAATCAAGCAGCTGACCTTCCCTATGCTTGTCGGAACGGGGCCTGTACCTCCTGCGCCGTTCGCGTTCTATCCGGTGAACTTCATCAGCCCGAAGCGATGGGCCTATCACCGGATTTGCGTGAACAAGGCTATGCACTGCTGTGCGTTAGCTACCCTCGTAGTGATCTAGAAGTAGAGACCCAAGACGAAGATGAAGTTTACGAACTCCAGTTCGGTCGCTATTTTGGCAAAGGGCCAACCCGCTCAGGGATCTTGATTGATGACGATTGATAGAGAAACTGGCTCACTAACACTGTAGGCAAATATGAGCAGCAGAATGAAAAGCCAGGCTATCGGTCTAGCATTAGCTGTGGTTATCGCTGACTGTTTATATTGACTTTCTAGAGTTCACTCCTTGTACGGATAGAGTACTTTCTTCTGCCAATCTAGAAGACCTGCTGGCGATTACACTTACTGTCAAAACCAGTTAGGGCAAGTAGAAGATGAACTTAGCTGCGCTGTATCTTTAGATGAGCTAATTTCCAGATGATTTTATTCCAGGAATACCTAACCTCAGATGACCTATTCTGCCACAGATCTCCAGCGCTTTCTTGATATCGCTACCGAAGCTGCTTCCGCCGGCGGCGCAGTCCTGCAGTACTACTGGGGCAATCTCTCTAACATTCAACAAAAAGGTCGACCTGGAGATCTTGTGACCGAAGCTGACAAAGCCGCTGAGAAGGAAGTGCTTGCTGTCCTACGTCGGCATGTGCCAGATCATGCCATTCTTGCTGAAGAGTCTGGCAGTATGGGTGAACAAACTGATGAATTACTTTGGGCCGTCGACCCATTAGATGGAACGACAAACTACACACATCAATATCCCTTTTGTGGTTGCTCGGTAGGTCTGCTGATTAATGGCCAGCCTGCGGTTGGTGCTATCCTCAATCCGGTAGATAATCAGCTTTTTCGAGCGGCAAAGGGACTAGGTGCAACCTGCAACCGGGAGCCAATTCGCGTTTCGAAGACTGAGACTCTAGCTGAAAGTCTACTTGTCACTGGCTTTGCCTACGATCGCCGCGAGACTATTGATAACAACTACGCGGAGTTTTGTCACCTAACCCATCTCACCCAGGGTGTCCGCAGAGGCGGTTCGGCTTCAATTGATTTAGCCTATGTCGCCTGTGGCCGGTTGGATGGCTACTGGGAGCGCGGGCTATCGCCGTGGGATGTCGCAGCCGGTGTCATCCTGGTTGAGGAAGCAGGTGGGACGGTGACTGCCTACGATAAGAGCCCATTTGACATTAAAAGCGGTCGAATTCTGGCGACGAATAGTCAAATTCACACCGCCCTTAGCGATACGCTTACTAACATAGAACCATTCGCTATATTTGCGCCCTGAATGATGTTTGCGGCGCATATATAGCCATATATAGCAAAGTGCGAATGCATCTTGAAAAGAAGGTGAGGGTCGTTCAGGTGCTACACACCAGCTAGACTAGCCCTGTTGAAAGTGAGGTACTCCATTTCACTGGATATCACTTCGGGTTAATATCGCTTCGGCCAAAATCATGAGCTAAAGCTTGCCCTGCCTGTTTGACGCTACTGGTATACCTGACTTATTGCAATGTTTTGTACATCACTAGCGCATCTACAAACCCAACAGCAGAATGCCGAAACGCCTTTGGTAGAGTGCCAATAATCTCAAATCCTAACTTCTGCCATAGTCTTATTGCCGATATGTTGGTTGATACAACTAGATTGAACTGCATGGCAATAAAGCCTAATTGCTTTGCCTCCTGTTGAGAATGGATGCACATTGCTGTAGCGATGCCTCTTCCTCTAGCTGTTGTGGCTACAACATAGCCACAGTTACAAACGTGCGCTCCTAATGTAGGTTGATTTGGCTTGATGTAATAAGTTCCTAAGATACGGTCATCGCCTTCTTCAAGGGCGACATAGGTTTCGTGGGGCTCTTCTACCCAAACACGGTAGGCCTCACCTTCAGAAATATTTGGTGAAAAAGCATAGGTGTCACCCAACCTGAAAACCGACTCAAGCATAGGCCAAAAGAACGGCCAATCAGATGGCTCAATTGGCCGAATGATCATCTCTTTAAAGAAGGAACAAGGTTAGACTTTTGTTTCCAGGTCGATTTGAGCGTGTCTAAAAATGCAAAGACAGGTGGTGTTTGGAGCGCGTCAGCTAAGGTGATGACGCCGATTACCCTTTGTAGGGGAACAGGTAATTCGCAGACTGTGACATCTTTGGGGATAGGTTCGGCAGCGAGTCTAGCAATGATCGTGGCACCTAGGCCTCTACGAACCATGCTGACAACGGTTGAATCCTCTTTTACTTCGTAGGCAGGGGTGATGGTCTGACCATGTCGAAGTAGATACTGATCGACATTGTAGCGACAGCCATCTTCTGGCATGGGCAAGATTAGCGGTAGCTCATTTAGCGTCTCCCAGTCCAACGGTTGTTTGGTGACGGGTGCTTTTGCTTTCGGCAGCAGAGCGACATAGTCATCTCGAAATAGCTCCCACGCATCGAAAGCCTCGCTCACAGGTAGATAGGTGAAACCGATATCGGCTTCACCACGGCGCAGAATTTCTTCTGCCCCGCGTACGTCATTACCTTCACCGATTGAAACGCTGATACCAGGATAGAGCCGTCTAAACTCTTCGATGATCACCGGTAGTACATGGGTAGCCACACTGCGAAAGCCAACAACTCGGACAAGTCCAGCCTGCAGGCCCTTAGCGTCTTGGGCTTTTCGACCAATGATCTTAAGGTGGGAAAGCATTGTCATCGCTTCGTTAGTGATTTGCTGACCAACTGGCGTAAGGACCGCGCCTTGACGTCCACGACTGAGCAAACTAACGCCGAGTTCTTCTTCTAAAGTAGCGATCGCATGGCTCACGGCTGATTGCGAAAGATCTAGCTGAGAGGCAGCGTCACTGAAAGTGCCTGTGCGGGCGATCGCGACTAACGCTCGCAGCTGAGACAGCTTGATTCGATTAACATTGATCTCTGCCATAGATTCTTAACAGAACAGATGTTTACCCTATCTTAAGACAGGAAACCTGAACTACTTGGCACGAATGGTCTTATATGAAATGTGCTGAAATTCAATGCTTAGCTAAGGCTTGTTTGCTTAACCAAGTTTGAATATCTGAGTTCACTCGATCTGGAATTTCCCATGGAAACAGATGGGCAGTGTTCGAATAGCAGTGAGTCTCACAGTTTGGTAGCGCCTGGGCAGTTTCTAGACTAGATTTTGCGGTGATATGGCGATCGCATTCTCCACATAGCATCAGGGCTGGAACTTGCAGTGTTTTTATATCCTCTAAGCGGTTGTAGCCTGCCTGAATAGCTTGATTCAGGGCATCTGTTGCATGGCGACTGGTGCGTAGTGTAGCTGGAGCGCCTGCTTTGGCTAGGTATGAATAGGCAGTAGGCGTATGGTTGCAAACTAAATAGCGAAAAAGAGAGTGTTTGCCAAGAGCGATAGAGCCTTCCCATCCAGGCAGCAGGTAATTGACTAGCCCTGCAATTCCAGTCATCACATTATCTTGTAGGGAGATGGGTGGATGGGATCCGATAGGTCTAGCCGCTGTTCCAACTAGCACTAGCGCTTGGACTACATCGGGTCGACGCAAGGCCAGCTCCATTGATAAGATTCCGCCTAAAGACCAACCTAGAACTAGGCATTCTTTGATTGCATACCGTGTGAGTAGCTCTTCAAGATCGTCTAAATGACGCGTCATCTCAAAGGGATATGTTGTTCTACTATGCCCATAACCGCGTAGGTCTGGCGCGTAGGTTCGAAACCCAGACGCAGCCAAGGTATCGGTAAATACGCTCATGGCTGCGCCGCTACCGGGGTGGCCGTGCAGACAAAGAACAGGATAGTCTGTGATGCATCCCTGAGTTTTAGTATGTAGTCGCATCAAACCGTGAATGCATTCTATGAGATTGCATTCTGTGAGATTTCATTAATCAACCCGCAGCTTCAGCTGGCGTGGCTCCTTTAACTTGGCCATCGTTATTGACGTCCGCAGACTCGAATGAAAGCGCAACCCCGTTCATACAATAGCGTTTGCCAGTTGGTCTAGGTCCATCGTTAAACACATGACCCAAATGGGCATCGCAAACAGCGCAGACAGTCTCTGTACGAATCATGAAGTGACTAAAGTCTTTCTTGTCTCGCACGTTTTCGGGTTGACTAGGCGCATAGAAGCTAGGCCAGCCGGTGCCCGAATCAAACTTGGTTTCGGAGGTAAATAGCTCTGAACCACAGCACACGCACCGATAGATGCCTTCAGCTTTATTGTTGTTCAGTGGACTGGTAAAAGCTCGCTCGGTGCCTGCTTTGCGCGTTACCTGATAGGCTTCAGGTGTTAGCTGCTCTTTCCATTCTTCATCTGTCTTAACGACCTTATCTGGCATAGAATCTAATCCTTAACATAGGCGATCGCTTAGATCCTACCGTATTCGCTAGCAGAGTGACTTCTATAGAAAGCCATCTGCGCCGGTGTTTTTCCCTTAGAGCTTCCAACTATCTCAAACCCTATAGTGCCTTTTTCACCTATAGTGCCTTTCTCAACTGTATAGGAAGCTTAGTTCGAAGTGATTAGACTTGGTTTGAAGTGATTAGAAGAAGGATAGAACTTATCAGCCAGTATCGTCTCTGCTAGTATATGCTTTCAAAGCATGTGGCTATATCCGACGACGAAGAGAGATAACGAACAATGACAGATGCTGCAAAAACCAACGCTGAAAATGTGTTAGGCGGTTCCTTAGAAAGTTGTTGCAGTGATCCTATGACCGGATTCTATCGAGATGGAAGTTGCCACACTGGTCCACAAGATAGAGGGGTTCATGTTGTCTGTGCTCAGCTTACTGATGCTTTTCTTCGCTATACCAAAGCGCAGGGTAATGACTTGAGCACTCCTCAGCCTTTGTACAATTTTCCAGGACTAAAGCCAGGAGATAGGTGGTGTTTGTGCGCGTCCCGGTGGAAAGAAGCGATGGACGATGGCGTTGCTCCACCTGTTGTATTAGCATCTACCCATAAAGCAGCCTTACAGTATGTCAGTCTTGACGATCTAAAAGCTCATTCTGCCTAGTCGCCTGTATGCCTAAACGCTTTACGAAATAGGCTAGTTTCGTATCTTCTTTCATTTAAAGGCAGAGATAGTCTGGATTTAGTCGTCTTCCCCAGCGGGAGAAGACAGGAGACGGGGGGAACAGTATGCTAACTAATTGGAATGGTTCTTTAGCTACACATCCCCTATGTCCACTGGTTCATCCAAAGTCTCAATCTACGCAGCGATGGCAGCGAATGTTGCCATTGGCATTGCTAAGTTTATCGGTGCCTACATTAGCGGCAGTTCGGCAATGCTCTCTGAAGGCATCCATTCTGTTGTAGATTCTGTCAACGAAGTCCTGCTGCTGTATGGCCTTAGGCAAAGTGAAACAGGACCAGATGAGCAGTATCCACTCGGACGAGGCCAGGAGCTATATTTTTGGTCGCTGATGGTGGCAGTGCTGATCTTCGCGCTAGGCGGTGGCGTGTCGATCATTCAAGGCGTACGAAGCTTACAGTCGGTAGAGATTTCTAGCGATCCAATCGTGAGCTACTGTGTTCTTGGAGCCGCAGCGGTGTTTGAAGGGGCAGCGCTAACAGTTTCGATTAGAGAATTTAACAAGATACAATCTAACGCCGATATGGGGCTGTGGAAGGCAATTCGCGTCAGTAAAGATCCCAGCTCTTTTATTGTGATTGTCGAAGACTCGGCGGCATTAGTAGGACTGCTGATTGCATTTATCGGCGTGTGGATGAGCGAAACAACAGGAAATCCGATCTATGATGCGATCGCCTCGATTGCTATTGGCGGACTGCTGACTGTCGTGGCTACTGCACTTGTTGCCAAGACCAAAGGCTTGCTGGTTGGTGAGAGCGCTTCATTAGAAACTCGTGAAAGTATCAAAACGATTGTGCGCTCAGACGAGGCCGTTTCCGATTCTGAGCCACCGATCACCCTGCATTTTGGGCCAGAAGACATTATGCTGGCACTCAATATCGAATTTCGAGACGAGCTTTCAGCCGATGAAATCGAAGCTGCGGTTAGACGAATAGAAAAGACAATTCGAGGAACGCATACTGAAGTTAAACGAATCTTTATTGAAGCCGCTTCAGTAGATTAGCGCCTACCTCTATTTCAGCTTATGGCCCTAGCATTAGCTTATGGTCTGTAAGTGTATTACAAGCCTTTTAATATAGCCCTATCCAAAACGCTTTTGGATAGCCCACGTACTCTCTAGATACGGCTTCTTCCAAACTCATGCTACCTACGGCAAATTTTCATTTGGCCTGAACTGATATCTTTCAACTCTTGTTTTATATAGATTTCGCCACTTAGCTCTACACATTTTCTAGAGCTGAAGCCCTTGATGCATGAGGAGCTAAGTGGTCAGCAATGACCATAGGCTTTGCCTTCTCGCAGAGTAGGCATCCGGCCATTGCTATCGCACGCTAAAAAGGCAGGCCTTTGCTCAAGACCTGCCTCTCATGTTTTTAATAGATCAAACTGAAGAATTAGAAACTCATCTCAGCAGCCTGGACTTTTTCAACCTGTTTCTTCTTCAGAACCAGCAGAATCTGAGAGAGACTGATAGCAACTAGGAAGGCAATCAAGCCTTTAATTCGAGTAGGACTCTGTAAAACCAATTCCTTCTCGGTTTGGCCAAAGCCACCGACATTAGGATTCGTTGTCAAAGGCGTACCGACTTCAACCGATTCACCTTCGCTGACGAGTAGCTGAGCACCTGCTGAGATTTCATCAGTGACTGTTGAACCGTCTTCTGTATTGATAGTCACGTTGTAGCCGAAGCCCGTGTCTTCGATCGAATCAATCGTACCTGCTGCTGAGGCATTGTATGCAACGTTATTGGACGCTTGACCGGTAGGATAGACCTGACCACGGCCCCGATTACCCCCTACGAATACTAGGTTTTTACCAAAGTGAACGTTCTTATCAGTCTTTGGATCGGGAGAGAGCACAGGAAAGACTATCTCTTGATACTGCTCGCCAGGAACAGGACCAACTAGAACAATGTTGGGCTCCTCTTCGCTGTACGGCATGAAGTAGGTACTACCGACTTCTTCTTTGAGTTCTTCAGGAATGCGTTCATCGGGGGCAACTGTAAACCCTTCAGGTAGCATCAAGACTGCGCCAACGTTGAGACCGCCTTTGCTTCCATCACCCAATACCTGCTGAGCATCTAGGTCATAGGGCACCTTGACGACCGCTTTGAAGACAGTATCGGGTAGTACGGACTGAGGCACTTCGAGGACGGTTTTCTTTTCGCCTAGGTGGCAGTTGGCACAGACAATCTTGCCAGTCGCCTCACGAGGTGAGTCGTAGTTTTCTTGAGCCCAGAAGGGGTAGGCCGCAGCAGACTGAGGGATAGCCCAGCTACTAGAGCACAAAAGAATAAAAGCAGCTAAGAAGACACCTACGCTACGAAGAGCGGCGCTAAACATGGCTTCTAGCTTAGAAAAAAATGGAAATGAGGTTTTCATGCGTGCTAGCAAAGTAACAGTTCTATAAATACGGATGAGTAAAGCTAAAAAAAGTAGGTGCGATCACGTCGAGAGGCCGTAACCAAACAGCCATAATCAGCACCCATCAACCAGCTACCACCAGGGTTTGTCGCCAGTACGAAAATCTGTTTCTTCCCAGTTGGTAAGCACAACATTGTCATCTTCGGTGACATCCGCGTGCGCTAAGGCTAAAGACAGCGGAGCCGGACCTCGAACAACCTTTCCAGTGGCATCGTACTGCGAACCATGACAAGGGCACATAAACTTACCGGCATTTTCATTCCACGGCACTACGCAGCCCAAATGAGTGCAAATAGAGCTAATACCGTAGTTCTCAAGCCCGCCTTCTTCTTTGACAACTAGATAAGTCGGATCACCTTTAAGACCTTGTACCAGCACCTTAGCGCCAGGGCTGTTTTCTTCTAAGAAGGCAGCCGCTTTGACATCGTTACCTAAAGCATCTTTGGCCGTTACACCGCCACCGCCGCCACCACTGCTAGGCGGAATGAAATATTTGATTATCGGGTATGCAGCGCCTAATGCGGTTCCAGTAATGGTACCGAATGTCAGCAAATTCATAAATTGGCGACGCCCTAGATCAGGAACATCAGGATTGCCAGCAGCTTGGGTCATAGGTCAGCTATCTAAACGCTACATTAATAAAATGAGGTGGGAAAAAGGAGATGCGCAAAAGCCTGTGTACATAAAGAAGGAATAACTCCTATGTAATCGAGGCAACGTATCTAAACTTTCATTACAAGCTTTCTGTGATCAGTGAGCCTGCTTGATAACTTTCGTTGCGGCAGAAGCCCTTTGTCACAGAAGATTGCGGTTCTTCTTAACATTATTACATCGTTCAGAGCCAGCACTGATTGTGTGAATAAATGTAAATTAGATGAAGTAGCGATCGCGCCACCATTTTTGGCAACTACTATCTTGGGTAACTAAGACAACTAAACATGACTGGACTAGACTTACACAAGGTACTCATCGAAAAATGGGGCTATTCTTACGACGTTCAGCTTAGAAGGTTGCCGCGCAAAGTTTTCTTTCAGGTGATGTGGCGCTATCTAGAGCAAGCTTCCTTCCCGATGACTGAAGAAGACTACTTTGCTCACCTAGAAGAAATAGTGGCCTATCTAAACGCTTGGGGCGCGGCGGAGCAGATTCGAGCGTTCATTGAGCAAACAAATGAGCGACCTCGACTCGGCAAAGCTGTCAGTATCCCGGTAGATCTGGGCTCACGCGCATCTGAATGGCTATTAGAGTAGCCATTACCACCATCAACTGTCTTTGCTCTTGACGGTCTTCTAGTTACAGATAGATGAACCTTAGCAGTAGATAGACGGACTGTTCTTTCAAGCTACTCTGAGGCTACTCGTCTATAAGAAGTCTTCTATGGAAGGGCTATAGAGGGATCGAACAAATAGGCTGGACAAAACACCTGTACTAAAGAGCGCTTACCTAGGCTATAGCAGTTAATTAAAAGAACATATCAGGGGTTGACGAAGATAGAGACAAGTTCTGAAACAAAACTGACGCAAATAGTGGCGATAAAAGAAGAAAGTTCAAAACCTGTGAAGTAACTACTCGCAGCCGTAGAGTTGTTGGTAGTCTCTAATACAAATAAGTCGTGGTCCATAGAAGCGGCTTGCTATTATAATACAATCGTTAAAAATCGGTTAAGGGTATAGCGTTAGCCCGTACTTCTCTTATGCTATCTGTATCTGTTAATGCCAAAATTTAGGCGGTGCTTTTCTAGCGAAAGATTGCGCGTCTTCAGTGTCTTTAGTCTTAAAAACCAAGCGATAAGCCGATAGCCAAATTATCACCCGCTATCTGGTTTTATTTTTTTTGTGTCTTCAATCCCGTTCTTTAGCTGCTCTTGACTAGCTACTTCTAACACTAGCTACTTCTGATAGCTAAGGAATCGGTTTTGACCAGATGCTACTGTTTTTCCTGTAACTATCTCCATTATCACGTTTTGAGGGCCTGCTGCTGTGATTCGCTCTGCAACTCTGCCGTTAAAGGCAATGCTTCCCCGCATTGAGACGAACAACCGACTAAAGCTTTTTTCGGGCTCATCGAACCGTACACTTTCGATGGAAGTAGCTCGCTATCTAGGTACGGACTTGGGTCCGATGGTGCGTAAGCGCTTTGCCGATGGCGAACTCTATGTCCAAATTCAAGAGTCCATTCGAGGCTGCGATGTTTACTTGATCCAGCCGACCTGCCATCCGGTCAATGACAACCTGATGGAGCTATTAATTATGATCGATGCCTGCCGCCGGGCATCGGCTAGACAGATTACAGCGGTGATTCCTTATTATGGGTATGCGCGGGCTGATCGTAAAACTGCCGGGCGTGAATCGATTACGGCTAAACTTGTCGCAAACTTGATCACACAAGCAGGTGCTAATCGGGTTTTGGCAATTGATCTGCACTCCGCGCAGATTCAAGGCTACTTCGATATTCCCTGTGATCATGTGTATGGCTCGACAGTATTGACCGAATACTTAGCAAGCAAGAACATCGAAGATCTTGTGGTTGTCTCACCAGACGTAGGCGGGGTTGCTCGCGCTAGACATTTTGCCAAGATGCTAGACGACGCGCCGCTAGCCATTATTGACAAGAGGCGGCAGGCGCATAACGTTGCTGAGGTCATGAACCTAATCGGTGATGTTGAGGGAAAGACAGCGGTGCTAGTCGACGATATGATCGATACAGCAGGTACGATTTGCGAGGGAGCTAGGGTGCTCCGCGAGAAAGGTGCTAAGCACGTGTATGCTTGCGCTACCCATGCGGTCTTTTCGCCTCCGGCGGTAGAGCGGCTATCACAAGGGTTGTTTGAAGAAGTGATTGTTACAAACTCAATTCCGGTTGTTCCCGATCGTCAGTTTGACCAGCTGACCATGCTATCGGTAGCTAATATGCTAGGTGAAACCATTTGGCGCATTCATGAAGAGAGTTCGGTAAGCAGTATGTTTAGAGGTTAGAAGAGGCTGAATAGCTGTGAATTGAACTAAAAAGTGGAATCTAAGAATTCTAGACTGTAGAAGGGCGGTTTCGCGATCGCCCTTTCTTTATGTCGTCTTTTTAGCACATCACTGGGCTGCACCATCAAGACGAATGTAATCATTTTGATTAGGTACTTTTGCACGATGTGTTCAACAAGAAGGGGATTGTGATCTTTAGTGCGATCGCAATCCCCTTCTTTACATCATCGATTTAGAGAACCGATATCTCCACCTAGATTCTGAAAATCAGCTCAGTCGATTATCTAGAACCTATCGTCTAGAGCGACGCTTGCGCTGGCGCTGACGAGCTAGCGCTTTACGCTTGTGCTTTTCGGGAGGTGTCTCGAAATAGCGATTCTTTTTAATGTCTTGGAAAATACCTGCTCGTACTACCTTGCGCTTAAAGCGCCGTAGAGCGGCTTCGAGATTTTCGTCTTGTCCGAGGACAACTTGAGCCATGTATGAATTCACCTCCTTTTAGATTTTGCTCATGAAAACCTAGTCTACCGCAGAAGTAGGTATTGATCATAGCTACTTTTGATAGCTGTGATCAATACCCACACAACCTAAGAAGAAAACATCAAAGGAAGCCGATAATAGAACACCTGGGAATAGAGCGATAGAATTAGTTCCAGCCACCACCAGAAGGTCGATTACGTGGCTCGCGCGGTTTGGCCTTGTTCACCCGCAGTTCACGGCCCATCCATTCAGCCCCATCTAGCGCTTCGATTGCCTTTTCTTCGGTGGCATCTTCTTCCATCTCCACGAAGGCAAAGCCGCGAGGCCGCCCTGTTTCGCGATCGGTCGGAAGGGTAATGCGTTTGACGGTGCCGTATTCGCCAAACACGCCTTCTAGATCTTCTTCTTTTGCACTGTAAGACAAGTTACCAACATAAATTGACATGGCCTGTTGGCCCTCCAATAAACCGAGAATATTAAGTAAAAAGACCGCATTGAGTACTGCGGCTAAACGACTATTTAAAACGAGTGATGTAAAGCTGATAAGTTAAGCCAACCCAATTCCTCATAGTCTAGAAGCCATTAAACTCATGGACCCATGACGGAGCTAAAGGAAAGATATCTGTGATAGGTCGATCTGCACTTGGTAGATTGCTATCGAATACAAACAGTCGCTCTCTAGCTGTTATAAGTTTAGGCTTTGTCTAATCTATGTCTTGCCTTAGAGAAACTGACAGCTTGTTACCTTTCTCAAAAAATGTTTACAAGCATGCTCTCGCTTCCTTTAGCGCTCTGTATTGCCCAAATATCCGCGGTTACCTCAATACGTTTGCTTTTCGCGATCGCCGCTTCTCAATCAGCGGGTTTGCTGTGACCAAACCCGAGTAGGCAAGCCCCAAACGTAGATAAAACCTTCGGCTGCTCTATGGTCAAACTGATCATTACTACCGTAGGTGGAAAGCTCGTCCGTGTAGAGAGCATTCTTAGACTTGCGTCCAGCCAGGATCGCATTGCCTTTAAGTAACTTGATACGGACGGTGCCTGTGACCCGCTCTTGAGTTTGCTTAATAAACGCATCCAAAGCAGATTTGAGCGGATTATACCAAAGGCCGTTGTAGATCATTTGGCCGTAAGACTGTTCAATATTACGCTTGTATTGGGTCACATCACCTGTCAGTGTAAGGCTTTCTAAATCGCGATGGGCAGCGATAAGAACTAGTAGCGCAGGTGCTTCGTAGATTTCACGAGACTTAATGCCAACTAAGCGATTCTCGATCATGTCGATGCGGCCGACACCATGACGACCAGCGAGTTCGTTTAGTTTTGTGACTAAAGCAACCGGAGGAAGCTCTTCACCATTAAGGCTAGTAGGAATGCCTTTTTCAAAACCAATCTCGACGTACTCAGCCTCGTTTGGAGTATCAGCGATCGCACTAGTCATCACAAATACTTCTTCGGTCGGCTCTGTCCAAGGATCTTCTAACGGACCAGCTTCAATTGAACGGCCTAGCAAATTGCGATCGATGCTGTAGGGAGAGGATTTTTTGACTGGGAAAGATAGACCAAACTTTTCACCATAGGCCATCGCTTCCTCTCGGCTCATTCCCCATTCACGCGCGGGGGCAAGTACCTTCAGCTCGGGGTTTAGCGCGGCGATCGCTACATCGAATCGTACCTGGTCGTTCCCTTTGCCGGTACAGCCATGGGCAACGGCGTCAGCGCCGTATTTTTCAGCCGTATCAACTAGCAGCTTGGCAATCAGCGGACGAGCCAGTGCCGTCGATAGTGGGTAGCGGTTTTCATAGAGCGCGTTAGCCTGAATAGCCGGAAAAGCATAATCGGTGATAAAAGGTTCAGTCACATCGGTGACTACAGATTCAGCAGCGCCACAGTCGAGCGCCTTCTTGCGGATGGGCTCTAGTTCATCGCCCTGCCCAAGATCAGCAGCTAGGGTAATCACCTCTTTCACACCGTATTCCTCTTTGAGGTAGGGGATACATACCGTAGTATCTACTCCACCCGAGTATGCCAAAACGACTTTGTCTGCGCGGCCCATATCTGTTTAATCCGATTGAGAAGTGGTCAAGATCATAGTATTGCAGTGTCGGACACCAGTCGAAAGTCTGATAGAGCGTTTCTTATGATGCATTAGAAAAGCGTGAGTCACCTAGCCTGTTGTCACATAAAGCTTTCAGCATATGAGATGTACTTCAGCCAAGTGACCAGAGATATATTGAAACAATGAAATAGAATATGAGGAAACGAAAACATTGAACTTATGTTTTTTAGCGTCGTCATTCCCACCTATAACCGCCAGCCGATTCTAGAAAAGTGCCTAAGAGCCATGGAAAATCAGGTACTCCGTCCTGGTGGTTCGGTAGAGGGCTATGAAATTGTGCTAGTAGATGATGGTTCGACAGATGGCACGGTCGAGTGGATTCGAGCCAATGCCGATGAGTTAGCGCATGTGGCGCTCTACGAACAGGACCATGAAGGGGCTGCGATCGCTCGCAACTTTGGTGTTCAGCAAGCGAAAGGTGACACTATCATTTTTATCGACAGCGACCTCGTCGTTTTGGACGGCTTTTTGCAGCACCACGCTGATGCGCTAAGCGATGCGTACCAAAGAGGTAACGAGCGCGTTTTTACCTATGGGCGCGTGGTCAACACTTGTAATTTTGATCAGCCTACTTCAGAGCCGTTCAAAGTCACTGACTATTCGCGCGCCTTCTTTGCGACGGGTAATGTCGCTATCCAAAAGCGCTGGCTGATAGAAGCAGGATTGTTTGATGCGCAGTTTACTCAGTATGGCTGGGAGGATCTTGAGCTAGGCGTACGGCTAAAGAACAACGGTCTTTCTTTGATTAAATGTCCAGAGGCTGTCGGCTATCACTGGCATCCAGCTTTTTCTGTAGAAGAGCTACCTGAGCTAATCGATAAAGAAATTCAGCGAGCACGTATGGGCGTAGTGTTCTACCAAAAGCATCCTACTTTAGATGTGCGGCTAATGATTCAAATGACTTGGCTACACCGGGTGCTGTGGGGCGCACTTTCTTTAGGGGGCACGCTCAATGAACGGACACTTGAACCGGCACTGCGTTGGCTGGTTGATAAAGGCTATCCGCAGCTATCGCAAGAACTAAGCCGGGTATTTTTGAACTGGTATAACGTTAATGCGGTATACAGGGCTTACCGAGAGGTAGGCTACTCGAAGCGGGACCAGAACGCCTACGACGCCGCTCAGCCTTCAGGTGATTAGCGATAGGAACGAAGGAGGGTCAGATGGCCGACGATGCGATTAGCCTGTTTCGAATGCTGGTAGAAGCAGGGGCGAAGCCAGGGGA
Source organism: Synechococcus sp. PCC 7335 (assembly GCF_000155595.1). Lineage (NCBI taxonomy): Bacteria > Bacillati > Cyanobacteriota > Cyanophyceae > Synechococcales > Synechococcaceae > Synechococcus > Synechococcus sp. PCC 7335. The sequence continues at coordinate 2,414,088 of NZ_DS989904.1, forward strand.
AGATTTCTCTTATAATCTGCAAACGGCGTCTGCTGAGATTAGCGATCGCGCCTTTGCAATGCTTCAAGCTACATACCCCGATATCAATTGGTCTAGCGTCTGTGAGCGGATTAGCGTTGATCCTGCTATTCCTGTGGATGCACTAAATCGCTACTTAGGCGTAGATTTTACCGAACAGATTCTGACTCGCATAGAACAGCGGATTAGCGATCTATCTCCTATGCAGGCGACCTGGTATCTGCAGCAGGTGCTCGGCGGCGTAGAACATCGAACTAAGATACCGCTCTACATGCTGTTACAAAGGCGAATGTCTCTAGACAAGCAGATATGGTTGGAACGACTTTTGCGGCAGGAGGCATCTCCTTGCTACGTATGGATGAGTGATTTGGTCGAGGCAGCCGGGGGCGAGCTAGAGGACGTAGAACTTTCAGGGGACGGGGCTACATTGACCCAATCCGGGTTAGCATTGCTCACTGCCGTGTGGGACGGTGATTATGACATTGTCGCTGAAGAGTTTGCTGTAGAAGAGGCTGCTGAAGAGCCTGTTGCAGAAGAACCTGCTACTGAAAAGCCTGCTACTGAAAAGTTTGTAGTGAAAGATGAAACAAACGACCCCTCAGAAGAAGAATAACCGCCTACAGTTAGACAATCGGATGAGCTATGTTACCTTGCGTCCTACTCGTCAAGCGGATTTGGACTTTGTGATCGCCGCTGAGCGACATCCAGACAATGCGCCTTACGTGGGCCAATGGACACTAGAGCAGCATAAAGACGCGATCGCTTCTCAAAACAACGCTCACCTGATCGTAGAAAAAACGAGCACCGCCACACACTTCGCTCAATCGATGCAATCTGCTGATAGGCATTCTATTGGCTATGTCATTCTAGTTGGTCTACAAGACCCGCATTTATCGCTGCTGCTCAAGCGAATTGTTATTTTGCCCAAAGGTAAAGGATTTGGTAGAAAGACCCTGCAATGGGTTAAGCGCTTTACCTTCGAGCAACTAGGCTATCATCGGCTAGCGCTAGACGTTGTAGGCAGTAATCAGCGAGCTCAACGCCTCTATCGCAGCGAGGGATTTGTCGATGAAGGCAAATTGAGAGAAGCTTACAAGACACCCACAGGCTATGAAGATCTGCTACTCTTATCAATTCTTGAAAGCGAGTATGCGACGAATCCTAGCTAAGTGGCGAACCTGATAGAGCTAGGTTAATAGAGCCAGGTTAGAAGCACCTAGCTATCTATAACCAACTCGAACTAGAGCAACCTGAAGGCTAAGCTAAAACCGCTGCAGGCATCTTCGTTAGCACTTCCACACCAGACTTGGTTACCGCTAGCGTATGTTCAAACTGCGCAGAAAGCATGCCATCACGGGTAACAGCGGTCCACTGGTCTTCTAGCAGCTCTACTTCATGAGTCCCTTCATTTAGCATTGGCTCAATTGTAAAGACCATGCCAGGACGAATTTTTTTGCCCTTACCCGCTACGCCATAATGCGGGACCTGCGGCTCCGCGTGAAAAATACGATGGACACCATGTCCAACAAAATCACGCACCACTGCAAATCCCTCTGATTCGGCATAGGCCTGAATCGCCGCGCCAATATCGCCAATGCGGCCACCAACTTTAACTGCCTCAATCCCCTTCCACAGGGACTTTTCAGTCACTTCTACAAGCTTACGGGCGGTCGGTGATACCTCACCCACCATAAAAGTACGAGAGCTATCACCGTGATATCCATTGAGTAATGGCGTGACATCTATATTGATGATGTCGCCTTCTTGCAAGATATCCTTTTCGCTGGGAATGCCGTGACAGACAACTTCGTTGATACTAGTACAAATAGACTTTGGAAAGTCAATAGCGCCCCTAGCACCTGGATAGCCAAGCGGAGCGCTTGTTGCACCGTGCTGTCTAGTCCAGCTTTCAGCCGCATCGTTCAGCTCCAGCGTACTAACGCCAGGCACGACCATAGGAGTAAGGAAGTCCAGTAGCTCACAAGACAATCGGCAGGCAGGACGCATCGCCTCTAGTTCCCTTTCAGAAAGAAGCGTAATTCCTCTAAAGGGGGCATCGTTGGAATTGTGTAGCACTGTGGATTGCGACATTGGGCTCTTTAGCTTTGCTCTCTTTACTACTTCTGCTCTTGCTACTACTCTAGCGTCATTTCCCCTCAATTTCGGACTCCTCGACTTACGAAGAGTGATAAGTCGATTATGCGCTATTCTAGGCGCGACGTTGACCCCTACCTACACGAGCGAATCATCATGAGATTTTGGCTAGCTGCCTTCATTGTGCTGTTTGCAGCTGTAGAGCTGTTGAACTGGATTACCCAAGTCAGTAGCTGGCATGCGAGCGGTGTTTGGCTGGTGTTAGGAGGAATGGGATTGGCAGCAGTGAGTAACTGGAAGGTAGAAGAGAGCGCAGAAGACAATGCAGCAGAAACAGAGACGGTTGCTAAATTAAGTCAGCAGGAAGAAAACTTTTTGGAATCGATCAACGCCAAAGCTGCTACTAGCGTTGTTGATCGCTCAGAGGATACAATCTCATTCAAGGTCCGTCCGCTAAAACAATAGTTCTGGGCTTTGACATTTTTGACTATTTTCATTTCGGGGCCATAAACTGCTTGACCCCCTTGCGAATAACCGCGCGCGGTGTCAGCCTAGGCATAAAGGTCAGCACTTTGTTGATTGCACCGTGAACGGCAACCACCTCGCCCCGATTTAGCGCTTTATAGCCATATTCTGCGACATCGAGAGCGCTAGGAAGCTTGTCGCTAGTTACATTGCCACCCAGTGCCATTTGCTCCATATTAGCGTTCTGACCAAAGTTGGATTGGGTAGGACCAGGGCAAAGAACAGTCACGCTAACGCCAGTGCCTTCAGTCTCGGCAGAAAGCGCTTCGCTCAGTGAGAGGACATAGGCTTTGGTAGCGAAGTAGACGGCCATCCGCGGTCCTGGCTGAAAAGCAGCGGTGGAAGACACATTGAGAATTTGGCCTTGGCCCCTAGCAATCATGCTAGGTAAGAACAGATGACTCAGACGAGTAAGCGCTAGCACGTTGAGAAGAATCATCCCTTGAAGCTTGGGCCAATCGGCACTAACAAATTCACCATAATCGCCGTAGCCAGCATTGTTGATCAGCACATCTACAGTTAGATTTTGTTGCTCTACTTGATCGTAAACCTGTTGTACTTCTTCTTCTTTTGTCAGATCGCAAGCAAGTACAACAATATTTATATTGTATTGACTAGAAAGGTCCGCTTTTAAGGCATTGAGGTCGCTCTCATTTCGGGCAACTAAAATTAAGTTGTCTTGTTTCTCAGCATAGACTTGAGCAAAAGCTTCTCCAATACCTCTAGATGCCCCAGTAATTAGGACTGTTTTGTTCATAATTGATGCTCAGTTTTGTGTCAGATTTTTATCGTTCATCATTCCTAAAAACCGTACCGCAACCGAATATCGGCATCCTCTACCGGTAGGTGTGGTTTCTCTCACTACGCGATCACCCTCCGACTTGGCACTATAGATGCATACCTTTTTAGGAGAGATTACGTTAATGATTGTTCGTTACTGGCAACCCTTTCAAGAAATGAATGCAGTCAAGCATCAGCTTGATCAACTCTTTGATGACTTTGCTGGCGTTGAGACTGCGCCTACTACTTGGACACCTGCTGCAACTCTAGTTGAAAGTGAAGCAGCACTGACACTACAAGTTCAGCTTCCTGGTATCAATGTTGATGATATTGACATTCAAGCTAGCCGTGAAGTCGTCGCTATTTCGGGAAATCGTCCTAGCCTAGAGCTGGCTGAAGGTGAGACTTTACGCCGCAACGAGTTTCGCTATGGTGCGTTTCGTAGAGTGGTTTCTCTACCTGTCGCAATCGATCACAACGCTGTGACTGCTGACTATGAAGCGGGCGTTTTGATCTTGACTTTGCCAAAGGCTGAGGATGTGCGCAACAAAGTTGTGAAGGTGAACATAGCGGGTACTAAGCCTGCTGCGATCGCTCAATCTGATGCTACCGATGCTGAAGATAATCAGTAGGCCATAGCGCTGACAAGCTCAGCTGTTAGGAGACAGCTGAGCTTGTGAGTTTCCTTTCTAGACAAAGATCTCTAGAATTCTGTGATCAGATTCTTGAGATGACAACTTAGGTACATGAAGCACGGGTGACTGTAAGCGCAACCACCCGTGCTTTTCTTATGGCTACAATCTTTTATGCTGTTATAGAGATCTTTGATCTTATTTAGCAAATTTTTTAGCAGTTTAATTTTGTTCAGTGCATAGGCATAGCAATGGCAGGCAATGAAATTCCCCTATCGCAGGTGCCAAAGCAGCCTGAACGGCCCCAGATTGGCTTGTTCTCGATGCTGCGGCTAGGCCTTTTTAATATGGGTTTAGGCATCATGTCCTTGTTGACACTAGGTGTGCTCAATCGCGTCATGATTGATGAACTCCGAGTGCCGGCTCTAGTAACCGCAGGTGTGATTTCTGTCTATCAGTTTATGGCACCGGCTCGGGTCTGGTTTGGTCAGCTCTCAGATACGAAGCCAGTACTAGGACATCACCGTAGCGGTTATATCTGGCTAGGTATCGGTGGAATGGCACTTAGTGGTTTTGTCGCAGTACAGGTGATGTGGCAGCTCGGTGAGCATGTAGCTGACTTTGGCTGGAGTGTGAGTGCCTATCCTTGGGCAGGACTATTGGCAGCGGTGTTTGCGCTCTATGGGCTGGCGCTATCGGCAACGACTCCTTTTACCGCTTTGTTGGTAGATGTCTCTGATGAAAAAACGAAGTCAAAGATTGTCGGTATTGGCTGGTCAATGCTAATGCTTGGCATTGTTGCAGGAGTGATCATTATTAATATCGTGCTAGGTGCGGTGGACAATGCAAGCACTATTGCTGAGCTAAAAGGACCAATTAATCGCCTGTTTGTAGTGGTTCCGGCTATCGTATTTGTCATTACGCTGGTGAGCACAGCGGGCATCGAAAACCGATTTTCTCAGCGATCGCAGCGATCAATGGCGAGCGAGCGAGACGATAGTATTACCTTTGGCCAGGCGCTGAAAATACTGAGCGCAAGCCGTCAAACAGGCCTGTTTTTTTGTTTTTTGCTGGTACTGAGCCTAAGTCTATTCACACAAAATCCGGTTCTAGAGCCCTATGGTAGTCAGATCTTTGGCATGACGATTCAGCAAACCACAGCAATCAATGCCTTTTTCGGGATAGGAACGCTAATTGGCATTATCAGCACTGGCTTTGTCCTCATGCCGATGCTGGGAAAGAAGCGGACGGTAAAGCTAGGCTGTGCGGTGGCGTCGGTATTTTTGATCGGGCTGATCGTGGTTGGACTAGGCGCAAATCCAATGGCGCTGAACGTAGCGGTAGGGCTGTTTGGTTTGGCCTCTGGCGTTTTGACAACAGGTTCGATTGTATTGATGTTAGACTTGACGGCGGCTGAAACGGCAGGGACTTTTATTGGCGCTTGGGGGTTGGCCCAGGCGACTGCGCAAGGAGGAGCGTCTTTGTTAGGAGGGGGGCTATTGTCTTTGGGTAAGGTGCTAACGGGTGCATCGGCAGTGACAGATCCGTCGTCGGCACAGCTGTTACCTGCTTATGGATTGGTGTTTGCAACACAGGCCGTAGGGATGTGGATTGCGATCGCGTTAGTTAGCCGAGTGGATATCGTTGAATTTCAGCTCGATGCAAAGAAAGCAATCAGTGCAGCGCTAGAGAATGATTTAGACTAAGTAGCCAACGTTAGAATTTGCATCACAACTTTGTCCTAAGAATTTAGATAGGCAATCGGGCTAAAGCATGAAAGAACACGCCGCAACCGCAGTAGACTATTGGCATCAGGTCACAACCTTTGCTAGGAGCACCAGCGAACAAGTAGGGACAGAGCTAATGAGCGCTTTTGGTACGGCCACTGCCGAGCAAAAGGCAGATGGTAGCTTAGTTACAAAGTACGACAAGTGGGCAGATCAAGAATTTCGCGATCGCATTGATAAAGCCTTCCCAGACCACGGCGTATTAACTGAAGAAGCCGAACACACTTTCCCAGCCACAGACTGGTGCTGGGTGATCGATCCGATTGATGGCACGACTAACTTTGCTCGGGGTGTGCCTCTTTGGGGGATTTCGCTGGGTCTGCTCTATCGAGGTACGCCTGTTTTTGGCCATGTCTACATACCGCCGATTGATCAGCACTTCCATGGGTTCTTTGCCGGCAACTCTGGGCTAGATATGCCCAACGGTGCTTTTGCCAACGACGAAGCCATTTGTATTGGAGCGGATTGTCCTTCAGCCGTGCCGTCTAATACTCGCCTGTTTAGCCTGTGCGCTCGCAGCCTCAAAGTGCTACAAAATCCTTTCCCCTGCAAAATTAGGATGTTGGGCGTAGCGACTTATAACCTTTTGACGGTTGCTTCAGGGGTGTGTCTAGGGGCTGTAGAAGCCACCCCCAAGATTTGGGATATTGCAGCGGTGTGGGCAATTACACAAGCTGCTGGGGCAAGCTGGATAGATCTCAACGGGGAAGCCGCCTTTCCGTTAGAAGTTGGCAAGGACTACAGTACCCATCCATTCCCAACGCTAGTCACTAGGCCAGATTTGATAGAGAAATTCAAGCCTCTAGTCAAAGTGATCTTATAGTAGATTTGCTCGTGGCATGTGAATGTATTCCGTATATGCTGTGTCGCCTCTGTTAGGCCGGTTAGGACAGGCCAGTTAGGACAGGCCAGTCAGGACAGATCAGTTAGGAAAGTGAATGTTCCTAAAATCACTCACTGTCTATTCAATGAATCAACAGCCTCTTTCTACTAGCGGCTAGTAGAAATAAACAGAGTTGAACAACTACAATGCTAGGACCGGTTGGCAGGTTGAATAGCGCTGAAAGAAAAATACCAGTAGCCGCGCTTACGGCACCCAAAAGTGCAGAGAGCACTAGATAGCTATAGAAATTTCGGCTCATAAGGCGCGCCGCGCAAGCCGGAATGACAACGAATGCACCCACCAGAAGAACACCGAGGGATTTAATGGCAGTAGCGATGACAAGCGACAGGAGCATCATGAAAGCAATGCGGTGAGCAAAGACGTTGATGCCGCGAGCGATCGCCAAATCCTCATTCAAAGTCAATAGGACCTGAGTACGCAGCGTCAGACCTACAAACAGACAGGAAAACAACAACAACAAACTGCTAATGAGTAAGTCGCCAGGTAGAATCCCTAAGATATCTCCAAATAGAAAATTGTTGATTCCTGATTGGTAGGTGCCTTCGAGACTAAGCACAATGACAGAAGTTGCCAAGGAAGCAGAATAAACAATGTTTAGCAGTGCATCTGGCCAGATGTCTGTTTTTTCAATTAGATAGGTAACACCTACAGCAAACAGCAGGGCAAATGGCAGCATCGCCACAGAAGGACTAATGCCCCAAACAATGCCGAGGCTAATGCCTAGCAGCGCCGAGTGACCCAGAGCATCGCTAAAGAAGGAAAGCTGCCGGACGACGGTAAAGCTACCAAGAATGCCGCCAGTTAGACCCGTGAGGATACCACCGAGCAGGGCGCGCTGCATGAATGGATAGGTGAAAAGCGTAAGGGCGGCGGAAAAATCCTGCATGCGAAGAAATTCTGCATAGAAAAGGGGTTGAGAAAAGCAAAGGAAGAAATAGTGGGGGGGTTAGCAGGCGTGCTGGGCGTGGTGGTAGCGGACAAATTCTGAGCCGTAGGTGGCAGTGAGGTTTTCGGGTGCAAGGGCTTTTTCGGGAACGCCTTGACACATGATGCGACGGTTAAGACAGATGACGCGATCGCAATGCTTGCGTACCATGTCCAAGTCATGAGAAACCTGCAAGATGGTCCAGCCCTGTTCAGCTTTCAGTTCGTACAGCAGTTGATAGAAGTCTGCTTCGCTACGCACATCAAGACCAGCTGGGGCTTCATCTAATATCAATAGCTGACGCGATCGCACCAGACAATACGCCAGCAGCACCCGTTTCGTTTCACCTCCCGACAGCTCGCTGACAAACTTGCGCTCTAGATGCTCAGCCTCAACCCTAGATAAAGCTTGCTGCACCGCTAGCTTTCTCGCCTTGGCCTTTGACCAAGGTAGTTGCAGGCCTAATTTATCCCAGCCCAGCGCCACCAATTCCTTTACCGTCAACGGTATCCTTTTATCTACTAAGAAATTTTGAGGCAAGTACGCCACCTGATGTCGCAGCGCCGCAGGGATTGTCTTTCTATCGCTTAGCGACTGACCCAGAAGCTGTACCGCGCCTTTCTCTCTTGGCAAGATGCCCAAAATCGACTTTACTAGCGTGCTTTTACCTGCTCCATTGGGTCCGACAATCGCCACATCTGTTCCTGCTTCTAAGCTAAAGGAAACCTCTTTTAGTGCTGTCTGCTGTCCTCTGCGCACGGTCAGCCGATCGATAGAGAGTATTGGCGTTTTCAAAATATTCATCACTCAGACTCTCCGAAGGCGCGGGCTAGTTTGTCGGAATTTCCTGAGAGCGTGAAGATATAGTCTTCGGGCTGTGGATTCTGATCGCTGGCGCTTTCCATTGAGTCAAAGACGCTGATGTAGATGTCTAAGTCAGCGGCGATCGCACCAAACGTGTTCCCCTGCTGCGATGGTTCAGTCAGTAGTACCTGCAAATCCGACGCTTCTACCGTGTCGATCACACGCTGTACATCTGCTGGGGTAGGGCTGCCTTCTGGCAGAGCGATCAAATGTTCAACTTCTAAATCGTAGCTATAGGCAAAGTGCTCGGCGAAATCATGATAAGTCACAAAAGCTTTGCCAGCATAAGGGGCCAGTTGCTGGCGAATTTTAGTATCAAGCGCACGTAGATCAGCAATGTAGTCTGCTGCGTTGGTCGTATAAATCTGCTCACCCTCGGGGTCGGCAACGATCAAGGCATCCCGGATGTTTTCTACCTGCTGAATCGCCTTCTTAGGATCTAGCCAAAGATGCGGATCGTCTTCGCCATGACTATGCTCTGCTTCGCTATGGCTGTGACCTTCATCTGCGTGTTCGTCTACTGCGTGCTCGTCTTCTGTCTCTTCTAGCTCTGTTGCCGGAAGGGTGGGGATGCCTTCACTAGAATCAACGACGACTAAATCTTCATTGGCGGCACTACCGATCAAATCAGAGAGGAAAGCTTCTAAGCCTAAGCCATTTTGCACAAGCACATCGGCATCAGCTAGATTTTGGATATCTCGTGGCTTGGCTTGATAGTCATGCGGATCGGCGTTGGCAGGGAGTAGCTGAGTGACGATGGCGCGATCGCCCACCACCGCTTTGGTGAAATAAGTCATGGGCAAGAAAGTCGTCACTACCTGCAGAGTGTCTTCTGTGGCTAAAACTTCTGAAATAGGATTTTCTGAGCTTGGATTTTCTGAACTGGGATTCTCTGAACGATTAGTCGATGGGCTGATTGGGGAACAGCTAGAAAGCGCGATCACTACCAAAACACCAGCCGCTAAGCGAGCAGCCGAAGAAGATGAGCTTATCCACATCTCAAAGAAATGAGCCATGAGCGATGTACGGACAAAATGTAGAAGACTTAGCGGAAATATGACCCATCTAAACTAGCACAGAATGAGAATCGTTATCAGTCTCAAATCACAACCGGATGATATATCACGACTGCGCGGTATACAATTTTTTCTATGACGCTTTCCGTTAAAAATTTCGACATAGACGATGCTGTGCCCGATACCGACAGCAGCATCGGTTGATCAAATCTAGAAGGATGGGGCCTTGAAGGAATAGATAGTACATGAGCACATCTGAAGGATTGGATAGTACATGAGCACATCTGTAGTGAGTCGAGGGTTGCGCCCAATCAGAACCCTTTTGGGTCTGTTGCTAAGACGCCCTGTCCTAGGAACTAGCATTGTGCCTTTACTGCCGGACGGTCGAATTGTGCTGATTCGCCGACGTGATACTAATCGATGGGCCTTGCCTGGCGGCATTGTGGACTGGGGGGAAGATTTGGCTACAGCCGCAGCTAGAGAGCTGACTGAAGAAACAGGCCTTAGCCTGACAAGCGTAGGCCGTCTAATTGGAGTGTATTCCAATGCCGAAAGAGATCCGCGGTTTCACTCAATCTGCGTTGCGCTATCAGCACAGGTCATGGGGGAGCTACAGACCTATGATCAAGATGAGGTAATTGGAGTTCAAGCTTTTGCAGTAGATGAACTGCCTATAGAGCAGCTCGATCATGACCATACCCAGCAGTTAAAGGATTACCTAGCGGACAAAACTGTTCTAGCCTGATATGGCAGTTCTGCGCTTAGCTTGCACCATCGTCAAGAGCTACAACACTAGTCAAATCGAGAAAAGCGCTCAGCCTTTTCTAGTTCGATCTGCTCGTATTTAGATCTTTTCTCAAGCCCTCTAGTCAACTGTGTAGCTTACAGCGGTTGTCTTGCGGTAGAGTCGGGTAAATGATACCGATAGAACCCTCAGCTAGCAGCATACCAAATGGCTTGCAGTGCCTACAGAGATTGCCTTTTCGTCAAGCCTGTGGCCGTAGAATCCGTAGTGACAAACCACAATAACGTTCTGGGTTGACAACAACTTGTTGGCACCAAAAACAACTAGCCGCTAACAACTTTGATTAGTGAGGTTGCTAATTAGTGAGGTTACCTTCTGTTTTTACGGCGTTTGATATCAGCTAACTCAACATCGACGATTCCTGCTTCTAGAGACTGAACTCGCTCAGCTTGGGTATGTGTATTTACTTGAAACAGTAGGTCATTGTCGAGATCGATAGCGCTTAGCCAGCCACTCTTCGGATGGTAGGCGCCTGTGTCAATATCTAGCCAACCAGGACCGCGAACAACCTGGCCAGGAGTCACTCTGGGCATCGTAAAGGTGATTGTATGACCAATGATAATAGTTTTCTCTTGGAAAAAAGGAGTCGGAAAAGTGTGGAAGACCTCTCGAATCCAGCAATAGTCAATTAGATTTTGATCGGCCAAACTCTTGTGTGGGTTGAGTCCAGCGTGTACTAAAAAAACATCACCTAGATCGAGACTAAAAGGCAGGGTCCTAAACCATTCCACATCCTCAAGGAGGGTTTCCGTATTGGGATAGCTGGTAAGCGTTGATTGACCACCACTCTTTATCCAGCTTTGAAATGCTGCAATATTAGGATCTTCTTCAGGAAAGGCATTGAGTAGTAGGTGCTCATGATTACCCAATACGCAAATATGGTTACCTTGACGAACAAATTCAACTACTTTGGCGCTAAGCGGACCTCTATCAATCAAATCACCCACAAAGTGTAAGGTGTCTGTTGGTAAAGGAGAGACCATCGCAACCAACTGCATCAGCCCATCGTAATGACCGTGAACATCTCCAATGAATATACGACGACTCATGCAGAAATACCTACGAAAGGTAGCTCTCTTATTATGCCTAATTACTCAATTAGTTATTCAATCAGAGCCCAATTTGCACCTAAGTTCTGTCGGTTGACAGAGCTAGCGATTGCATAATTTAGGCACCGCCTAGGCTGCTTCGATCACAAAGCCTGCATCGCGAATCATATCAAAGTCTTGTTGAGCAGATTGCCCAGGTGTAGTGAGGTAGTCGCCGATAAAGATTGAATTAGCAGCATAAAGTCCTAACGGCTGAAGCGATCGCAAATGAACTTCCCGGCCTCCCGCAATCCGAATTTCTTGAGCAGGAAGCAACAGTCTAAACAGACACAAAATTCTCAAACACCGCTGAGGCGTCAGTTCGGTTCGATCGGCGAACGGCGTTCCTGGAATCGGGATTAAGAAGTTAAGCGGTACGCTAGTGACGTTTAGCTCTTTCAAAGACATCGCCAAGTCCACAATATCGTCATCGGATTCTCCCATGCCAAAGATGCCGCCGGAGCAGGTTGTCAACCCAGCCGCTTGAACTGCTTGAACCGTAGAGAGCCGATCTTGAAAGGTATGTGTAGTACAGATATCGTTGTGATGAGCTTCAGCCGTATTGAGATTGTGATTAATTCTATCGACACCTGCTGCCTTGAGCTGCCGCGCCTGGTCTTCATTCAACAGTCCTAGCGTGGTACAGACCCGCATCGGATACTGTTCCTTGACTGTACGCACAGCCTCCAAAACACCTTCAAACACTTTGGGCGAAGGGCTTCGACCCGATAATGCCATACAGAATGTCCCCGCTTTCATCTGGTAAGCGCGATCAGCAGAAGCAACGATTTTTTCGGTTGCCATTAGAGGATATTGCTCAATCTCAGCGCTTGAAATTTTGGATTGAGAACAGTAATGACAGTCTTCTGGGCATAGACCACTCTGTGCGTTGAGCAAAAAATGGAGACGAACACGGTTACCCCAGTAGTGATGACGCACTCGGTACACAGCCGCGATTTGATTGAGGATCTCAATATCTGGAGCTTGTAAGACCGCTAGCGCCTCGGAGCGAGTCAGCGGCTGGTCAGCTAAGCTTTTGTCAGCGAGCTGTTGCCAGTTAGAAATAAGCTGCTCAGTAGTTTGTTGAGTAGTCTGTCCGGTAGTGACCTGATGCTGATTGCGAAAAGAAGAGAGGGCCGCGTTCACCATGAATTTCTTGCTTTTGATTACTGGTGAAGATTTTAAGGCATTAATGTCCGTTGACTCTGCTACAAGCTAGCGCGACGGCTAGGATTAGAACTGGGCGCTTGAAGTGCAAACTTCATTCGGTGATGTCACATAGAGCCTCTACGGTGATTTTGATTGGCCAACCGATGAAGATCTTCTCTTTTATTGAAGATTTCCGCTTTTTTATAGAGAGCTGGGTTTTCAATGCTGGGTGATGATAGAGGAAATTCGTTAGGAGTTCAAGTAAAACGTAATGGCTAATGATGCTTCTGTATCTAAGAGTGCTGTTGAAAACGTCAGTGAAAAGTCTGATGAAAAAGCTAATGAAAAGACCCCAAAAAGCTTGTTAGAAGTAACTTTGGACGGCGCGATCGCCCTGGCCAAAGATAGCGGTAACTATCGTCAAGCGACAGTGCAGTTTGAAGCTTTGCTCGCTCAGATCGACTCGGAGCATCCAGAGATTGTGCCCTTGCTCAAAACAATTTGGCAAGAATACCTATCGGCTCAGCGCTCGGCTACCTTCTGGCAAAACATGAGCGATGCGGAAAAAGATCTATCCGAAAAAATGAGCGAGAGCAACATCCAGCTCAAGCAAAATTACATGCGACTGATTCAAGAGCAGTAATGAGCAAACGATTACCGCAGTCCTGAGATCACCAGCTGCCCATCGACGACACGAATATCGTCCGGTGTCAGTCCGTGCTGTTCTAATAACGCACTTAGCTGCTGCTCTATATCTGTTTGAGAAAAGCCGTATTGACTAGCAATATCTGCAATCGGCAGTTTGAGCTGACCGATCTTGACGTGAGTATTCGACAGGCTGAGCTGGCCATCGACGACTGTTGGACTACCCTCTATTCCTACATAGACTTTGCGCTCGTTTAGAAAAGGAAAGGTTTGAGTAATTTGCTCTACGGCCTGCTGACCTTCGGTAGGCAAAGAGTCAAGCGGAATGTCAGAAAGATTAATTCTAACGCCGCTTTCAATGCGATCGCCCTCAATCACCGTATCAACGCCTTTAGTCAGATCTAAGATAGATGAGCTGTGGGGATGGCTAGCGATCGCCTCAGTCACCATCTGGTTCAGTTCATCTGCTGAAATTACCACATCGCTTGGATCGTAAGTTTGTGTAGCCTGAGTCTGCGCGGACTCTGAGGCAATAACAGCGGGTTGGCGATCTCTTCGGTCGAGGACGCCCCGATCAAAGACACTGAGCCCACCACCGTCTGTTTTCAACGACGCATAGCCAATACCGCCGCCAATCGCCGCCGCCGCAATCGTCAACCCGACCAAGAAGATTTTCATAGATGGTATAGAATTTCGCGCTACGAGTAGGTGGATGTAGTCATCCTCTACAGTTTAGAAAGAAACTATTCCAGTCATCAGGTGGACTAGGACAGTTGTCTAGCGAGATCTAAACAGATAGATAAGGGTGCCTCTGTTTTGATTGCTTGAGCTGATAGGTGTGTCTCACTAGCTCTAAATCCTGCATCCTTTATGCTGTCAATCAGCGATTGTCTAGGGGGGATGTCTATCTGGGCTCGCCTACCGATCTCTGCAAGTGGATAGAAGTAGGGAGGTAGGTTAGCCTCCGACTGCATAATCTCAATTAACGCTAAGTGATCGGGCCAATTCTTTTGGCCTGCGATGTGATGCATAGCCGCCAGGTCATCTAAATTATGTAAAGGCCCAAGCCACATAGGACCGCTCACAACCGGTGGATTAACGCTTTGACAGACACAAGCTGTCCCTTTCTGGAGTTGCTTCCACCCTAGCCTGCCAAACTGTCCGCAAGTATGGCAATAGGTCAAGAAGCCATAGCGATCGCGCTGCCAAGTCGAAGCTCTCGTGATTCTCATCATTACCCGGTTGACCTGAGCGTGATACCAGGAGAAAACAGGCCAAGCCCCTAACCCTCTAGCTGCCGCTTGCTGAACAGCTAGGCCAATCAATAATCGCAGTCCTTGCTCATGCACCGCCGGATGAGCCCGAGCATAGGCACTATAGGATTGCAGGCTGCTATCTAAAGCGTGGCCACTGGTAGCGCGGCCGTCAGTACTCGTGAGGTATAGCAGCCCGCCAAGTTTAACGGCCCAAAGGCTCGTACTTAGTACAGGCATAGGACTACCAAAGCTGTCAATATCAACTAAGTCATAAAAGTCTTGACGCTGATAAGCCTCGAAGAAAACGGCGTTAGCGTCCTGATGTGTCAAGCGGTAGCGGTCGGTACATAGGCGCGAATCGAGATTGGCTTGTAGATTAAGCCAAATCAGCTTATTGAGTTCCCTGTTTCCCTCGTTTGCCCAGACGTAGTCGGCCTCTGCTTCTAATAGGTAGCGCACTGCTCGAACACCGCAACCTGTCATCGCATCGATTATTCGCAGCTGGCCGTCTAGATTGGTTCGATGATGCTTTTGAGCCAGCGCTGCGAGTATAGCCAGATCGCGTCCCGTTTTGCTACTCGCTCTAAAAAATGCCCCTGCAGTAGAAAAACAGGCAACCCCTTCTGTTTGCCAATCGGGATTAGGGTGATGCATAGGTGGAATATGAACTATGGCAAAAGCGGGGCGATCGCCTTTTCAAGGTCGCGTTTACTCAACTCAGTGACGACAAACACCTCCTGCGCTGACTTCCCTTTACGCGCAATCAGCTTATGGCCGCTCATCGTAGCCACTGAGACCTTTAAGCGCAGTGTCGGTGCGTTAGATCTAGCCCGCGAGATAACAGCAGGAGTAATTGTTTGAATACGAGGAACGGCAGCAAGCTTCTCTAGTAGTGGAATCAGACCTGGAATGTAGGTAGAGTGGGTGATGACTACTCTACCTTTGTCTAGCGGCTGATTATCAGCAAGGCTATCTTCGTCCTTATCAGACTTTATCGTCGTCGGCTTGCTAGCTTTCTTTTGGGATGTCTTTTTCCTAGATGCTTTTTGAAAGTTTTTCTTGCTGCTCCCTTTCCTTCCCACTACCTATGCCTTTTCCAAAGGAGCCACAGTCAACCCAGCGCGAATTAGCTGAGAATGATACAGTTCCGCTTGCTCAAGCGGCCCAGTCCAGACGATAGCTTGACCTTCATTATGAATTTGGTCCGCTAGCTCCCAAGCCTGATCGCTATTCATCCCAGGGATATAAGTTGTAAGTGTTTTGACAACATGCTCAAAAGTATTGAAGTCGTCATTGAGCACAATGATTTTGTAGTTTGGATACTTTTCCTTGACGACGCTGCTAGCTCTTTCCTTTACAGCCGCAGGGGAAGCAGCCGCTGCCGAGATAGATGATATTGAGCGGGTTACAAAAGTAGTAAAGACAATCGCAGAACTCATGGACTTTGTATCAGATATCGTTGATTAGTGCGTATCAGAATTCGAGTCCATCCTTAGAAAAAATAGAACACGTAAAGCTATCGTTAGGATGGATATTGGCGACTTACAAAAGCTTCGGTAAAAAGCTTTCACTTCATCCTCTGTTAATACGATTAACAGTTATTCACACTAGCAGAAACCACTGATAGTTTCAAAGGAAACATTACGCCGTGAACACTGTAGTGTGAATAATCAGAGCCTTTATTTGAGTTACCTTTTTGCTTAGGTCTTACTGATTTAGGTTGATAACTTTGTTGAGAAACTTATTGAGCTGTGTATAGGCCAACTTTTGGATTCCTAGTCTACTCTTCACCTAGAATTTTAGGAACTCGAAAGAAATTCTCTTCTCGATCTGGCGCACTATCTAAAATCGACTCGCGCTCAGCAAACACTTCTAGGCGATCGGGCCTGGTAATGTTACTAACCTCGATTGCCCGCGTTGTTGGCGGCACATCTGTTGTATCTAGCTCATCTAGTTGCTGCACGTATTCTAAGATGCCATTTAGCTGATCTGTGAACTGCGCTTGCTCTGATTCGCTGAGTTCTAGGCGAGCAAGGTTTGCCACTTTGCGAACCTGATCAATGTCAATCAAGACTCTTTTCTCCTAGCCAAAAATCCTAGTGAAATAACGGGTCAAAAGGTGTCTAAAAGCGTTAGCTAGATCATATCTAGTTTCATGCGCCCAGTTACCTTCAACCAGTTCTGCGCTTCAATGTAGTTGTTCGGTGCTATCCGAATCGCTTCCATCCAATAGCGAGCTGCCTCATCATACAGCGCATTTGCTTCGTTCTTATCACCAGAGGCCTCAGCCTGTTCACCTTGATAGTGGTAGATCACGGCGGTGTTATTCAGCGCTTGAATTAGACGTGGGTTGAGTTCGATGGCTTCTTCGTATAGCTTTAACGCTTCTTGATGTTTGCCATTGCTAGCCTCGATCAATCCCATGTTGTAGAGAATATAGCTCTTGTCGTAAGGATCTTCTTCTAGAGTTAGGGCTTCTTTGTAATTGTCTAGCGCTTCAGCATACTCTCCGTCGGCTTGAGCAGACATACCGTCACGGTAGTAGGCAAATGCTTCTTTCGCCTGCTTCTTCGCTGGGAGCATCTTTAGGATCATGTCAGCCATGACCGTAAATGACTTATCGATGAAATTATCGTTCCTTTGAGTTCTTGGCATCGAAATCCCTAGTCAAGCTCTTTTTTCTTTGTCAAGACTATCAAACTGTCGTCAGGGTGATTGCCCAAATGTAAGAGATTCTTAAGCAATGTAGCCGTCTGTAAAGCAGGCGCCGTGCAGGGTTAGTGAGTGGCGATCGCCTCTGCTGATCTTTCGCACCGCCCTGCTACCTGTTCGCTCAAGAACGATACTAGCTCTCCAATCGTATTAAACTCATCTTCGTCGAAGCAGTCGCTCAAGTCTAGATCAAACTGCTCAAAGAAATCTTCGCAAAAGGTGATTCTCCAGTCGAACCAGCACACTAATGAAAAATGCAAATCGTGATTGAGCTGATCTTCTGGGCGTACCCGGCTAAAGTCAAGGCCTGAATACTGACTGAAGTACTGATAGACAAAACATAGTACACGGCGCGTATCAGATACACCAAAGGCCGAACGACTAAAGGCTGAAGTATCAGCGACAGCCTCTTGGGCTGTGAAAAGACGGCACCAGTCAGAAATCCCTAGCGCTGAGCGACCAGCTACTTTCATCCGTAAATTTATCTGGGCACGAAGCGCAAGGTCGGGGCTCATATCAGCATAAGTGCTTACGCTACTAAGCCAATTGTTCAGTGATTCAATCATATGAAGTACGATCCAGGAAAAACCGGTAGGGCATTGTGTGTTCAATATACCCACTCACCCTAGAGGAATTACGGTAGTTGACTAAATTACCTTTAAGGCAAAGCTCGACCAGAGTACCTGTGTGCCTCAAACCAAGCTAGATAGGCAAAGCTAGGAGTTCTACGAAGTCGCTCAGCTAGTTTCTGTTCCAGCTTCTGTTTTAGAAATTAGTGGCGAACATCAGTGTCCCTTACATTTCTAAGCAGAGCAAAGAGTGTTATTCTGCGGCAGCTACAGCAGTTTCTAATGTAGAGACAAAGGTTGGATAGGAAATAGCAGCCGCTTCAGCCCGTTGGATAGCCGTTTGGCCGCGGGCGCGGGTTGCAGCAATCGTCAGGGCCATAGCGATACGATGATCGCTATGGCTATCGAGGGTTGTAGCAGTAAGCTGCGTATCGGCACCTGTGCCTTTGATCTCCATCCCTTCAGTCTGTTCGGTGATGCTACCAGGTGCCATTTTGTTTAGGGCACTGGCCATAACTGCCAGGCGATCGCTTTCTTTCACTCGCAGTTCGGCGGCGTCGGTAATAGTAGTCGTCCCTACGGCAAAAAGTGCAGCCACGGCCAGAATTGGAACTTCATCGATCAGTCTAGGAATCAAATCGCCGCCGATGTGGCAGCCAATTAGCTCACTGTGTTTCACTCGCAGATCGGCAACCGGTTCTCCGGTCACGTCTCTTTCATTTTCTAGTGTGATATCAGCGTTCATTGCCGCTAGCGCATCTAGAACGCCTGTGCGGGTAGGATTGATACCAACATTTTCAATCAATAGATTTGAGCCAGGCGTAATCGCAGCGGCCACTAGCCAGAAAGCCGCAGAGCTGATATCGCCTGGGACGATCACGGTTTGACCTGTAAGCTTGGCGGGGCCATGAATGGTAACGCTGTGGGTAGCCGAGTCGATAGAAAGACTAGCCCCAAAAGCTTTGAGCATGCGTTCGCTATGGTCACGTGACAGGCTCGGCTCAGTAATAGTGGTATCGCCGATAATAGCAAGACCCGCTAGCAGTAAGCAGGACTTTACCTGGGCTGAGGCGATTGGAGAATGATAGTGAAAAGGCTGGAGTGACTGACCGATGACCCCTAAAGGTGCAAGCGTATGATCAGCTTTGCCAAAGATGGTAGCACCCATGCTAGTAAGCGGAGCAATCACCCGCTTCATCGGACGTGATCGCAATGAATCATCCCCGGTTACGGCAAAAAACTTTCCTGGCTGAGCGGCTAACAGCCCTAGCATCAGTCTTAGCGTCGTCCCAGAATTCCCTGCATCGAGCACATCATCCGGTTCTTGAAGATCACCGCCTGTACCCTCTACCGTCACCCACTCAGCTTCAAGGTCTGAAATTTTGGCGCCCATTGCAGTGAAACAAGCCGCGGTGCTGCGTGGATCTTCTCCTAGAAGAAGTCCTTTGATGCGGGTAGTGCCTTGGGCGATCGCACCTAGCATCAGCGACCGGTGAGAGACGGATTTATCACCGGGAACGGTGATGGTGCCTACGAGAGGACCAGATTGAGTGCCATCAATTTGAAGAGTTTGGTGAGGAGGACAGTCGGAAAGTTGAAGGAAGGACATAGGAGTTGGGAATGAGTTGTAGGAGGAACCGAGCGCAGAAATGGCTTCAGAAGCACCTTTGAGAGAAAATCCGCTTTAGATAAAGCCTGCTCCCTCAAGGTTGGACTAGGGAGCACAGTAACTATTGAGCTCTTCTATCGTGATGCTGCTAGTGCTGTCAGCTGACTGAATTTCTTCATAGGCGGTGCTGGTCTGTTTTTGAAAGGTGTCAAAGCTAGCACCAAAATCAGCTTCTGTTTTGGCATCGGCGATTAGCTGCATAGCCGAGCGCGCACTGGTAAGAGCTGCACTCGATTGAGCAAGTACGCTGGCGTACTGATCGCGATAGCTACTGAGCTGTTCGTCTGCTATTGCTAGGTCGTTGAGATCTTGAGCGAGTAAGTCGGTTTGATCACTCGCTTCACCAACGGCCTCGATATAGCTATCGGCAGCGGCCGTAATGTCTTCTAGGCTCTGGGCTCTAGATATTTGCGTCAGCGATTGATTGATGGATTGTTCATAGTTGCCGACAAATGACTCGGAGCGGTTAATGGTGCTAATGAGCTGATTACACTGTGATGCTCTACCGCTACAGCTACTAAGGGCTAGAAGGATTAAGCTACTAAGGCAGATCAGTCCTCTTTTATGTGTGTGATGGAAAGGCATGCTGAGAAGCCGGGTAAGAAGCCAGATAGAAAAACACAAACGATGGATAGCTATTGGCTCAAGTCCAAGCCTAAGTCAAATCGTTTCAGCGAGAATTACTATAGCAATTCAACCCTCACGAGTAACCCTACGCCTCCCTTAGAGACACTATGTCAGAAACTGATTCTGTAATCCGTCATCGTCAGCAATTTTCCGCCCTAACTGGCAAGCAATATTTCAATTACGGTGGTCAGGGTCCAATGGCTGATAGTGCAATTGAAGCCATGCATCAGGCCCAAATCAAGATTCAGCAAGAAGGTCCCTTCTCCAAAGCAATTGGCGACTGGATAGCGATAGAAGGCGAGCAGGTTAGAGCCAAGATAGCCCAGGTGGTAGGTGCTGCCCCAAAGACCATCACGCTCACTGAGAATGTCACAGTCGGCTGTAATATTCCCCTGTGGGGAACGGACTGGGCGGCAGGCGATCACATCCTAATTGGCGACTGTGAGCATCCAGGTGTGGTAGCGACCGTGCGCGAAATTAGCAGACGTCATGGCGTTGCAATTGATACCTGTTCACTCTCTAGCTGGCTAGAAGGGGTAGATCCGCTAGAGGTGATTGCCAAAGCTCTAACAGCTAAGACCCGATTAGTCATCCTCAGCCATATTCTGTGGAATACAGGCCAGCTTCTCCCTTTGAGCGCAGTCGTCGCGCTCTGTCATGCCAATTCACCTCGGACTAAAGTTCTCATTGACGCCGCCCAGTCCGTTGGCTCACTACCCCTCGACCAGCCCGGCTGGACTCTCCCCGAAACCGGCGTAGATTACTATGCCTTTACTGGGCACAAATGGTGTGGCGGACCGGCTGGATTGGGAGGACTATATATCAGACCCGAGGTGCTCGCAGACACCGCACCTACCTTCATCGGCTGGCGCGGTGTAGAAGTCGATGGCAAAGCTAATCCGACAGGTTGGAAGCCAGACGGTCGTCGATTTGAAGTCGCCACCTCCGACTATGCTCTCTGGGTAGCGCTTCAAGAATCGCTAGGAGTGCAGGCTGCCTGGGGTAGCAGCCAGGCTAGATACGACAGAATTTGCGAGCTTAGCGCCCGGCTTTGGAAAGGGCTTCGTTCTCTATCAAACGTGCAGTGCTTGCTAAAAAAGCAAGCGCCATTATCAGGACTTGTTGCCTTTCAAATGCTGGACAAGGCAGGAAAGCCAGATCTAGAACGACACAGCAGCTTAGTACAGCAGTTAGAGACAGAGAAGATTTACCTACGGACACTGCTTTCCCCAAACTGCATACGGGCATGCGTTCACTATCTCACTACAGAAGCTGAAGTTGATTGCTTAATAGAGCGACTTGCGAACTAGAGCGTTGGTCTCCTAGCTAAGGAACAGTTTTCAGGCTGAAAGTCTCATGTGGCAACAGGCCAAGTGACTCGCGTTTCTCTGATGTATTCGAGAAACACTATAAACGCTATAAAGCCTAAGAGCTAAGGTTGGAAGTCGTCGTCGTTTTGGTAGCTACCTACTTCACTAAACGGTTCTAGCAAAAGGCTTTCTAGATGGATGATTAGCTCGGCCCTACGCTCTGCATCAGCCTCCCTTTGAGCGATCGACTGTTCAATAATGGCATCAGAAATGCTTGGGATAAGACCGATGAGCGTACTGCCGAACAATCCATCAGCGAAGCTTCTAGTACCGCTAAGCAGCTCTGCTTCTTCACAGAATGAGGAGTTAGCTGGTTGATTACAGACGCTTTGTGCAACGAATGAATAAAAAGACAAGCTGTTAATGATGGCAGCTTCGATATCGTCTTCTAAGCCATAAACGTCTTCCGTACCCGCAGTGTTTGGGTCAGATAGCCGAGTTTGCGATCGCAAACTCAAAATTAGCTGCTGAATTACCGCATTAACACTTGCGGCAGCTTTTACATAGGCTAGCTGCCCTACCCGATATTCAGAATCACTAGGATCAAACTGTGACTTTAGCGTCTCAGCTGCACCAATCACCTGGTATCGCGATTCTACTAGAGGTGATAAAGGTGCGACTTCGCCTAAGTTCGCTGGCGCACAGCTAGCAGTAAAAACTAGAAAAGCAAGACCAGCGGTTACTTCTTCGAGCTTCTTTCTAGCAGAAGCCCATCGTTTAAGTTTCATGCAGTATCGACGTATTGTGAATCCTCACAATAAACCCTTCAGAAGACGATTAAGAGCCCTTCGTGGATATTTTTTTGTAGCCGCTGGATGTGTCGTCACTGAAGTTATACAGGCAGACTGTCCTGTCTAATCGTATTCTTTGCCTTCATAATCACGGCAGCCTTCACAAGGTCCGCTGGGATTAGGCGTACAGCGTAAGAAAGGCGACTTAGCGTTCATCTGACAAGTAATATCGCCGATAACAAGACCCATGCCATCTACATAATGCTCATCAGGATCGCGGGGCCGAATACGAATTCGACGCAGGCGTTCTTGGGCAGTAAAGTCGGTTGCTAAGTGTATTTCTGTTTGGAAGGTGGAGCGAGCACGCAAACCGACGATAAGAGAAAGCAGCGCCGGTAAAAGACCGATTGCGATAATAAGCGCAATGAACATGAAAACTAAAAAAGGCATTAGGCGATGGCATTAGCAAAAATTCTAGCGCGATCGCCTGCAAAACAGAGCCGACTAGGACCTAAGACCTATGAAAAGTTGAGGCGTTAGCCGGATGTGGAAAGCCCCGGTCAATGCCTACGATTGGCTTATTCAAGTCCACTTCACTCAGTCCAAAGATAGTCACATGCTTTTTGACTTACCCCAACGCACCTACCCCAATACACCTACCTCAATGCTCAACATCGCAGAAAGCGTAGGCAACTACTTTCTAGTTCTCCTTTGGCTTGGGTTTGTAGGTGGAAGCAACACTCAGTTCTTTGAGCTGTTTATCATCTACGCGAGAAGGGGCATGAGTGAGCAGATCTCTAGCTTGCTGCGTCTTAGGAAAAGCGATCGCGTCTCTGATGGACTGCTCACCAGCTAGCAACATCACTAGTCGATCTAGCCCATAGGCAATTCCACCGTGAGGGGGCGTGCCGTACTCAAACGCTTCTAATAGAAAGCCAAATTTATCATTGGCTTCTTCACTAGAAAGGCCAATCGTTTCAAAGACTTTGGCCTGCACGTCCGGTTGATAGATCCGCAGACTGCCGCCACCAATTTCATAACCATTGAATACAATATCGTAGGCAACTGCGCGGGCGGTTGTGAGATCTTCTACATCGTCTGGGTGGGGCGCTGTGAAAGGATGGTGCAGCGCTTCGTATCGGTTCTCATCCGCATTCCACTCAAACATCGGAAAGTCAGTGACCCAAAGCAAGTCGGTTTTGCTCTCATCAATCAGCTTAAGCTCTGCTGCGATCGCCTGACGTAGCTTATCTAAGGTTGCATTAACCGTGCTGATACTGCCTGCGCCAAATAGAAGCAAATGTCCTGGCTGAGCACCAGTTCGTTCTAACAAAACCTGTTTTTGCTCAGTCGTCAGATTGTCTTTGATTGCTCCAATCGTATCAATCTCACCGCCTTCGCGTACGCGAATATAGGCTACGCCACGAGCCCCCGCATCTGTAGCCACCTTAAACAAATCTCCTTTTGGCTTAATACGCACGTTAGAGATAGCTTCATTTCCGCCGGGAATTGGCAGCACTTTTACCTGGCCGCCACTAGCGACTGCCCCCGAAAAGACCTTGAACCCAGAATCTTTGACAATATCAGAGACGTCAACTAGCTCCATGCCGTAGCGGGTATCGGGCTTGTCAGAACCATAGCGATCCATCGCCTCTTGGTAAGTTAGACGCGGGAAAGGGATAGGAATATCAACTCCTTTGACTGCCTTGAAGATATGGGCTAAAAGTTTCTCATTGAGACCAAGAATTTCTTCTTGATCCATAAAGCTCATTTCCATATCGAGCTGAGTGAATTCAGGTTGGCGATCGGCACGCAAGTCTTCATCACGAAAGCAGCGGGCGATCTGATAGTAGCGATCTACACCGGCAACCATCAGGATTTGCTTAAAGAGCTGTGGTGACTGTGGTAAAGCAAACCATTCCCCTTCGTTGACCCTCGAAGGCAGAATAAAATCTCTTGCGCCTTCGGGGGTAGAGCGAGTAAGGATAGGGGTTTCTACTTCCATAAAGTCTTCTTGATCTTCTAGAAATCGGCGAATGGCCTTGACGACTTCATGACGCAGTCGCATGTTATGGGCCATGCGATCGCGTCTTAGATCCAGATATCGATATTTCAGCCGCAGGTCTTCTCGCACATTCTCTTCTTCAGCCGTAGAAACTTGAAACGGCATCTGTTTGCGAACTGCACTTAGAATGGTTAGCTCGTCAGCATAGATTTCTACTTCGCCTGTTGGCAGCTTTTCGTTGAGCGATTCGGGCGGCCGCTGGGTCACTCGGCCTACGACTTTGACCACGTACTCGTTACGAACCTCTTCTGCCACCGGGTATGAAGCCGGAGTACGTTCAGGATCGCTGACAATTTGAACGGTGCCAGTGCGATCACGCAAGTCTAAAAACACGACTCCACCATGATCACGCCGACGATCAACCCAGCCATAGAGCGTGACTGTTTTTTCGATTTGCTCGGCTCGAAGTTGACCGCAATAAAGACTACGCATGATGGACAGGCAGGTAAAACAAAACCTTTCCATTATGAATCAATAATGTCCTCTCAGAAAACTTTAATGTGAAGCGTCCTAGTAGAAATAATCAAACGGCGTAGTATCTGTAGCAACCTGTCGTCGACTTCATGAGCAATTATTAACGGCCTGTCGTCAGCTTCATTCAAGGTGATAGCATTTGAATCAATTAGCGCTAGGGGTGCCCTAATCCGAAAGGACTAAGGCTGAGAACATACCCTCTGAACCTGAACCTGGATAATACCAGCGGAGGAAAGCATGAAAAAATTCTCAACGATTGATTCGAGTTCGAGTAGTTTGACCCTTTGGTCAGTAAGCTTGACTAACTCCCATCAGTCTTCCTACGCGCTGTGGCTATATCAGGCGTACGAGGAGACATTTGAGGATGGGATTAAATTTGCTGATTTTGCTGGTGGCGACTGCTACCTTCGCCCTCTTGGGTCTAACCCAAGTAGGTAAGCGAAGCATTGATTTAGAAGACTATATGGTCAGCCGAAATCAGATCGGTGGACCTATGGCTCTTGCAACAATCACCGCGTCTGCTTTAGGCGCCTGGATATTGTTTAGTCCAGCGGAAGCTGGGTCCACCTTTGGCGGCTTAAGTGCAATCTTAGGCTACTGCATTGGTTCAGCGGCGGCGGTGTTTATGTTCTTCTTTGTCGGGCCTAGACTACGGCAGATTATGCCGTGGGGACATTCGCTCAATGAGTATGTTCGCTATCGCTTCGGCCAGCCGATTAAGCAGCCGCCGTTCGAGCAACCACTTGGACAAAGCTCGCCTGGTCAGCCATCATCTGAGCGTACCCTTAGTGATCATACTGTTGGCGAGCGCACCCCTAAGCACACTCCTAATCAGCGTGACCAAACAGCGAGCAGCAATCTTTGGGGCCAAGCAATGTATCTGCTCACTGTCAGCGTCATGTTGCTGTATATGTTCGTCTATTTAGCAGCCGAGCTGACTGCTATAGCGCAGGTTCTACAGCTAGTGGCTAATGTGCCGTTGCTGGTTACGTCCTTAGTTGTGATTGCTGCTGTTTTTATATACACCACATACGGCGGCCTCAAAGTCACCATCCTTACTGATGCGGCTCAGTTCATTTTGATCGTCCCGCTGCTGCTTATTTGCTTTATAGCTACGGTTGCTTCTCTAGGCGGCTGGAGTGGCGCGTTTGGGCCCGTTGCCCAAGATCTTCCAGCATTCTTGTCGCTTGGTAATCTTGATGGACTCCGGTTTGGGGCAACCCTAATGATTGCTATTATTGCCGCCGAACTGTTCAACCAAGGCAACTGGCAAAGGGTATACGCCTGTAAAGATGATCAAACGGTACGGCGTGCTTTTTTAGGGTCGGCTCTGGTCATTTTGCCCCTGCTTTTCCTCTCGGGCCTACTAGGCATTATTGCTGCAGGCTTTGATTTGAGCGGGACAACAGCGTTTTTTGATTTGTTACAGGCACTAGAAATTTCTGGTTGGCTGCTAGGTTCAATCGTGCTGCTAGCTGTTGCTCTAGTCATGAGCAGTCTAGATACTCTACTCAACGGTATCAGCGCTGTATTTACGGTGGACTTGCTACGGCTGTCTCGGCAACCTGCTCAAGTGCTAATGATTTCTCGCATTTTAACCGTGGCGGTAGGTCTTTTAGCAGTGCCGATTGCTGCTCAAGGCTACAGTGTTCTCTACCTATTTTTCGTGGCCGATCTGATCTGCGCTGCGCTCTTATTCCCTATTGTCTTCAGTCTATACAATCGCTACCAGAGCGCTAGCGATGCTTTCATCAGTTCTGTTATCGGTATTGCGATCGGCGCTATGTTCTTTCCCAAACCAGACTTTTCGCCCATAGTTGCTATTCCTGGCGGCGGCGATCTCCTCAACAGTTTTGCCGCTGCTTTATTCAGTTCTGCCCTAATCACACTTCTCTGTCAGGTGATAAACAAACGCTTCAAAAGAGATGCTATCAGACCCTTTAACTACAGTGATTTAGCACAGGTAAAACCTTACCACTAGCTTTAATAAGCTTTCATCCCCTCTGACTCTCGAGTTCGTCCAAGCTCTAGAGAAAACAAGATCAGAGTCCAAAGCCCGTCTCGTAGGCCTACGAGAAGAGTTGGGATGAGCACAAACTAGCCATTCCCTAATTCTCTAAAACTGTCTAACTCCCTAATAGGTAACTTCATCATGACCGGTCAATTGAACCTTTCCAAACAGTCAGCTCAGGCTAAATCAGCAGCTCTTTCCCCAGAGCAGGTGACGCCTAGGAAAGATGTCTCAGAAGATAATTCCAGGGCAAGCAACACAGGGTCAGCCCAGCCAAGTTTCTCCCTACGCACTAGCTGGATTGCCAAGCGTAAGGGGCAAAAGAACGTAACCCAGATGCACTATGCCCGTCAGGGCCTAGTTACTGAAGAAATGGAATATGTGGCTAAACGGGAAAGTCTACCCGTCTCCTTAATCAAAGACGAAGTGGCTAGAGGTCGGATGATTATTCCTGCAAACATCAACCATCCTAATTTGGAACCGATGGCTATCGGCATTGCTAGTAAGTGCAAAGTCAATGCCAACATCGGTGCATCTCCTAACTCTTCTGATATCGACGAAGAAGTCGCAAAGCTGCATCTAGCAGTTAAATATGGGGCAGATACGCTGATGGATCTGTCTACGGGCGGC
Organism: Synechococcus sp. PCC 7335; assembly: GCF_000155595.1. Lineage (NCBI taxonomy): Bacteria > Bacillati > Cyanobacteriota > Cyanophyceae > Synechococcales > Synechococcaceae > Synechococcus > Synechococcus sp. PCC 7335. Next base: position 2,441,434 of record NZ_DS989904.1, read on the forward strand.
GGCAATCTTGATGAAATCCGCACAGCTGTGATCAATAGCTCACCGATTCCCATCGGTACTGTGCCTATCTACCAGGCACTAGAAAGCGTTCATGGCAGTATTGAAAATCTAGCTGCACAAGACTTTCTACACATCATCGAAAAGCATGCGCAGCAAGGCGTTGACTACATGACCATTCATGCAGGTATTTTGATCGAGCACCTGCCGCTGGTCAAAGACCGTTTAACTGGCATTGTTTCTCGCGGAGGCGGCATCATGGCTCAGTGGATGCTGCATCACCATAAGCAAAATCCGCTCTTTAGCCACTACGATGACATCATCGAAATCTTCAAGCGCTACGACGTGTCCTTTAGTTTGGGTGATTCTTTGCGCCCTGGCTGTCAGCATGATGCTTCTGACAAAGCCCAGTTTGCTGAACTGGAGACGCTTGGAGAGCTTACCCGCAGGGCATGGAAGCAGGATGTGCAAGTGATGGTAGAAGGCCCTGGCCACATACCACTAGACCAGATTGAAATGAACGTGAAAAAACAGATGGAGGCGTGTTCTGAAGCACCCTTCTATGTGTTAGGTCCGCTGGTAACAGACATCGCGCCAGGCTATGATCACATCACCTCTGCAATTGGCGCGGCAATGGCTGGCTGGCATGGTACGGCGATGCTTTGCTACGTTACCCCCAAAGAGCATCTAGGCCTACCCGACGCAGAAGACGTACGCAACGGGCTAATTGCTTACAAGATTGCAGCTCATGCGGCTGATATCGCGCGCCATCGTCCGGGCGCACGCGATCGCGACGATGAACTCTCACGAGCCCGCTATAACTTCGATTGGAACAAACAATTCGAGCTTTCTTTAGATCCTGAGCGCGCTCGTGAGTATCACGATGAAACGTTGCCTGCTGATATTTACAAAACCGCTGAGTTTTGTTCTATGTGTGGCCCTAAGTTTTGTCCGATGCAGACAAAAATCGATTCAGAAAAGCTCAGTGAGTTAGAGAAGTTTCTAGCAAAGGAATAATTCATCAAGGAGAAGCTAGAACGAACCGGAAGGTGAAATTAGAGTGGCTATAGCAGACTTCGCATCGCTGCCCAGTCATCTCTTTTCACCAACCAGGGAGCAACCGGTACCTTTTTAGTGATGCCGTTATCGTCTATATAGATTCGACGACTATCTGCCTTGACAAATTCCCAAGACTCGAAGGTATACCGTTTTTTCTCCATTCCTAGCAAGTTATACACTGTCAGCTGATGCGCCTCTAACAAGAAGTACGGGCGCTGTAAGCAGTAACATCCGAAGCCAAAAAATCCAATGGCTAGGCCAGCTAGGGGTAAAAGGCTAATGCTTACTTGTGTGGCACTCCAAAGGGAGTAAGCAGTGCCAACCATACCACCAGCGAGGAAGAGGACACCGGGTGTTTTGTTGTAATAAGCCATCAAACGCTGCGATGAATCGGCGGGTTGCATGGAGAGTATGGGTGAACTATCTGAATAGTACTTTTGAATACGAATACTTTTGAATAATGAAGATAGCGTTACCTTAGTGCAGGTGCAGACATTCTGACCCCTTTTAAGGTCGCTCGCTAATTATGAAACTAAGAGCAAGGGAATTGAGTAAAAGGAAATTGAGTAAATAAGGGAATTCGGATTAGTATATAGCGTTCCCGTTCGCGGACGTCACATCGAAGTATTCAACTTCAGTTGCTTCGGCCTGGAAATTGGATGTTTAAGTGAGAACCGCTTTATTGCTGTAATTATCCGAGTCCTGGATTCAAAAACTCTCAGTTCCGCAATTCCTGTAGGTCCCCTATTTCCTAGTCTTTCTACACTCACGGGTGCAGTAGCTCCCACCGCACTAGTCAACTCTCAGACTTGTCTGTCTGCGGAATGTATTGCCACTGCCAAGGCCTAGATGAGCGACCGCTGAGTCGTCTAGGAGAAGAAAGTTCAAAGCCATAGGTCTGAGCGTTTGCGCTCAGCCACCTAAACGCCTCTGTCTTTCTAAAGCTAGGCTGTCGGTCGGTTGATTCATCACTACCACCAATGTCGACAACATATCCCGTGTGATAGTCCCCAACAGCTACGAACGAAGTGTCAGTATTCGAGGTATTATCGTTTGCTGTCTGGGTAGGTTCGCGGTACCCAGAGAGGGCATATAGCTCGATCGCTTCAGCTCTAGCAGCTGCAATCATCTTCCAATAGGCATCTGCCGCTTCGGGGCGTAGCAAGATACTGCCATCCTCTAGCAGGTTAGTAAGCTGGGACGGAGTGGCTGCTTCATCTATCGCTTTTGCATCGGAGGGTTTAAAGACATTAGCAGTCCAGTTTTGCCAGGTTTGAGGCAGGCGAGACAGACGGTATCGCCCCCACTGATAAGTTTTAACGCCAGTGCCAAGCATGAATAGAACAGCAACACCGGCAACAAAAAATTTGAACAGGTGAGGATTAAGCGGTCGGGGTCTAGAAAACCTCGTTGGACTCTCAGGAATTACATTCGCTGCTGCGTCCGCTACTGCACTCCCATCGCCATTGAGCGGCAAAGAGGAGTAGTTAGCCCTAAATTGAGCAGAAGGGGAGTATAACTGAGCACCCGGTGCGGCAATCACGGTAGGTAAACGACTATTTTGAGCAATTCTTTGGCGATCGCCCATTCTGCTTAAAGTATCCATCGCTTGCTTGGCACTCTCAAAGCGATCGCGCCAATCCTGTCGCACCAGGCGATCGATAAACTCTGCTAAGTGCAAACTCACCTCTACCTCTGCTCGCCACATAAGTCCCTTAGTCGGATCGTAGCTAAAGTCGTGATGAGAGCGGCCTGTTAATGCCTCGATTGCTATCAACCCTAGTGCGTACAGATCGCTCGTAGGCTGTGGGTTCTGATCGTAATTAGGTAGAAGCTGCTCGGGCGCAGTGTAAGTATGAGGACTCACCGGAACAGCAATAGAGAGGCTACCGTCAGCGTCTACTCTACTCCTTGCAAGCCGCGAAAGCGCAGCAAAGTGAGTTATGAAGATCTGACCATCTTTGTCCTGGCGGATAAGGTGCGCAGGATGCAGGTACTGATGAACCACTCCTTGGGCATGAATAGAACTTAGGCCAACAAGCATATCCTGCATAAGCTTGATAACGTAGCTTTCACTAAGTGGCTTTCCCGGCTTGATTTCGGCGCTGAGAGGATGTCCCTCGATATGTGCTTGAACAAGATAGAAAGTGTTTGACTGATCAAGATTTTGATCACCAAGCTGTCTGGGTTCAGTATGCTTGGCTTTTGGTACTAAGGTTTTTGGACCTGATGTATGCCCAGCTTCTGTATAAAAATAAGCTGTTAGCCTCGGGATGGCCGCAGACTCACTTAACCGTTCTAGAATCTGAGCTTCACGTTCTAGATAGTGGCGAATCTTGCGTTGACGGTAGTGAATAGCAATAATCCAGCACAGCGGCTGCTGAAGATGATGGCGATCGCGAGCTAGATAAACTGTTCTAAAATCCGTACAAATTAGCTTTTCCTTTAGCTCAAATCGGTCTTTCAATATCTGCGTATTCATTCACCAATAGAAAAAACGTCAGTACCACTACCATGCGAAACTTCACTGTCTGACTTTCATTTTCCTGTCATATTTTCGAATACATTTGCTATTTACAACAAGCCACTTCTCATAGCCAAGGTTTGGCACGATATCGCGGCCTGATCCTACCCCTCGTCAGCGTACTACTAAAGATATCCGTACCTAGTTGAAGTAATAGCCATAGATAACTATTGACATCATATGGAGTAGAAGGGCTGGAATTGGAAATATGCTTTGTGAGTAGAGTGAATAACCTTTATCAAAGATAGAGTCTCTAGGAAACCTATGTAGAATTACTACATATTTGTTCGACCAGGAAGGTCGCTACTACTACTAGAGAAATCACTCTACTCAAGAAAATACTAAAACGTCTGAGATCTACTGACAAAGCCAAATCTCGAAAATCATAGTGAATCTACGAGACAACTCAGACGTAAGTCTTATAGAGTGTTGCCGATCTTACCGATAGAATTTTATCGATAGAATTAGATCAAAGAGAGGATCCCGCTTAGATAACAAAGTAGTTGTCGAAGATAACCTATGGCTCGTCTTATTCCTAGCCATCATCATCATTTCCTCCGTTGATGCCAATCGTTAGATAGACGTGGCTACTAAAGTCTTTTCCGCCGCTATTGAAGAGTTTCAAGATCCCAAAACTAGAGCCTTTCCATCGCACCCTATCCTTCGCACTATATAAACTATATGGTTGGGTATGCGGAATGGTTGGGTATGCGGACCTCTCAGTTACAACAGTTGAGAAGCTTGACGAGGCTAAGAACTGGCTCGAAGCTATCGCTCTCTAGTGGTTCTCGGAAAAGAATGGCTGAAACGACGCAAACTTGTTACATGATAACCAACGACCCGTACGAGGTTCCAATGCTTACAGCGTTTTGATTTCCAGAGTCATTGAAGAGCGATAGCTTTCGAAAGGCAAGCACAAGACCTGACGCTTGGATCGCGATAGAAAGCTCACTACCCTAGTCAAGTCATGACCTTAGTCAAACGGTGGTATTCACTCATAAGACTAGCAACAGACTAGAGTAACCCGCTGCTCCTAGCGCAAACATCCAGAATCGACTTTCCCTTTCCTGGGGTAGCTCTTCTTTCAGTATGTTTAAGATGATGCCACCTGCTAAGAATGCAAACAAAATAGCTGTAATTGCTTCATCGATCTTAGTTTGGGTACCAATCACCCAACCACAAATCACAGCCGCAGCTAGAATCCACTTGCCTACACGAGAATAAGCCCGTTTATGGTCTTCCCACAGACTATAGTCGTTGACCAGGAAATGGAGAGCCATGGCGATCACGTATAGCCATAGGTCTCTTAGTCCTGGCTCTTCGCGATGCATCAGCAGATAGCCAATCAATGCGTTGTACAGCCCGAAGGACACCATGTGCAACCAGAACACCCCAGGCTGTGTCTCATCGCCCTGGCCCTCTTTGACACTTTGGTACCTAGAGACTTTAGCGGCTTTCTCTAAGCCATAAAAGGCAATCATCCCTAACAACGCCACAATATATACGTGATGCTCAACTGCCGAGAGCATCGCGCTGTTTTCTTGAAAGTCCGATTGTGCCTCACTTAAATCTGGTAAGACATGAACAAAGACGTATGCTACCGAAACACCGCTACTCAGAGATAGCCAGCGGCTACGAGGCAGTCGCTTCAGAAACTTAAACCGACTAGCGATGATATGAATCAGCGCTAGCAAAAGCGCGGATAGTCCCGCTAATAAAATGCTAGAGCTGTGCATTACTATGGCTACTGAAATGGATACTGAATACGGCTACTGAATCGAGGTACTGTCGCTACGACGTGCCTGAGAGGGTCCCTGCTGTGAGAGTACATCCTCATCTACTGCCTGCTCACTCAGATTACTCTGTGCCCTTTGTACATCAGCCGGTGTAGCTTCGGGTACGCTCTGACTACTTGCTGTATCAGAGGGGGTACAGGCTGTCGCCATTAACATTATTAACAGACTGGCAATTAGGAGAACAACTAGACGCCGCAGTCTACCTAATGTAATTAGCTGACCTACCTGTAGGAAATTGTTCATAGTCTACTCCTGCCATTAAATGCTGTCGTGTAATAGAGCTTATAAAGAATTTATTAAGACTCTATTGCACGAGATTAGGCTACTCCTAATGAACTTGTCCTCCGACTGAGGACATAGTTTAGATTGAGTCGCTATGCTAACCAAATCTTAATCCTTAATTTAGTCAATTTAGTCTCAACGAAGAAAGAAAAATGAACAGCGATCTAGGCCGGCTCATAATTATCCTCTCAATTCTACTTTTGATTATCTTTCCCTTCGCGGGGCTAGCGCCTCTGACGCTATTGTTCTTTGTTGCAGTTTGTGGCTGGGGCGCACGATTGTTTAGCACCATTGTGAGTGCAACTGAGCCAACAGACTCGCAAAACTCCTAGCATTGAATCCAGTGGATGCAGACTGGCTTGACTAAGCCGCTCAGCCAGAGTTTTCACTTTTGGCATAAGCCTGCTGGTATAGGGCTACCTAACAAAGACTCTTCAAAGTCTACTTTTTAGAAGGTGAAAAAACTGCTCAGAACCGCTTTCCTAAGTGAGTTGTTTAAATTACTTTCTAGATAAACATGCCTATTCCTGCTGATCAAATTCCGGCTCAAGCTCAAGATAAGCAACCGGCTCACGAGTCTGAAATGACACCTTCGCCCATTTATGATCGTGATAGCTACAAAGGCAGCGAAAAGCTCAAGGGGAAAGTTGCACTAATTACTGGGGGGGATAGTGGGATCGGCCGATCTGTTGCAGTACTCTATGCGAAAGAAGGCGCTGATGTCGCTATTTCATATTTAGACGAGCAAGAAGATGCTGAGAAAACAAAGTCTTTGGTAGAGGCACAAGGACAGAAGTGTCTGCTGCTCCCGGGAGATATTAGTAATGAGACTTTCTGCCAGGAGGTTGTCCAAAAAACGGTCGACGAACTAGGCCAGCTTGATATCCTTGTTAGCAATGCCGCTGAGCAGTATATGGAAGACGATTGGGAAGAGATTGACTCAGCTCGGCTCGGCAGTATCTTTAGTACTAATGTCTTTCCGATGTTCTACTTCACCAAAGCAGCGCTGCCGCATTTGAAAGAAGGAAGTTCAATTATTATCACCACCTCTATTAATGCGTATAAGGGGAACGATTCGCTGCTAAGCTATTCAACGACGAAAGGAGCTAACCTTGCGTTCTTGCGATCGCTTTCTCAACGCGTTTTAGAAAAAGGCATTCGGGTCAATGGCGTTGCTCCTGGCCCAATCTGGACACCTTTTATTCCCGATGCCTTCCCAGCTGAACAGGTAGAAGGTTTTGGCAAACAGGTGCCGATGAAGCGTCCCGGTCAGCCAGTAGAAGTTGGTACGTGCTTTGTATTCCTAGCGTCCGAAGACTCTTCTTACATGACTGGACAAGTACTTCATCCCAACGGCGGGGTTGTTGTCGGTGCGTAAGCTACCAAAATCGAAACTTCTACCGAGCCTCACGCCAACATGCTGACATGAGACTCGGGAAAGCTTATCTTCCTCATGAATCCCTAAAGGGAAATGCCTACGCTCTGAGGTGTCACAATCAGCTGACGACGATGAACACTGAGCCATCCTTCGTCCTTGAAGTCGCGTAGCAATCTAGTGACGGTGACCCGGGTAGTCCCAATAATCGTTGCTAGCTGATGATGAGTCAAACGAATGGTAATGCGTACACCATTCGGTCCGACTTGGCCAAAATCTTGAGCTAGCTGAATAATCAAGCTACGCAAACGATCCGTCACTAGGCGCTTTCCTGAAAAGGCTAGCCACGCTTCTGTCTGCTGAAGACGACGTACTAGCTGTGGAAATAGCGCTGCAGATAGTGCTGGAGAAGATTCTATTTCACTAATAGAGAGCGGCAGTAGGTGAGTTTCACACAGTGCGGTCGCCCAGTAGGGGTGAATATGAGTCAGCGACGCGCCAAAAGCCATCGCTGGGCCGCAGAGTCCGACGATCGTCTCATTACCGTCAGCGTGAATGGTATGAAGTTGAACAGTGCCTCGACAGATAATGTAAATATGCTGAGACTGTAGTGGAATCGTTATCCCTGTCTGGTAGGTAACAAGCGATCGCTCCTCGTACAATCTCTCCAAGTGTCTTACAAATGGAGTTGATGTCTCACGAATAGGTACAAATGTAGTCAAAGACAAAACAGTAGCCCCGATAGATCTAATCTTTTGGGACTATTCTTGAATATGAAAATTAAACGTCAAGAAAGACTAGGTTAAGAAGTGTATTTCAAAATACAAAGCTCCCTAAACCTTTTCTTAACCTACAGGCTCCAATTGGCGAACATCGGTGACTTGACCTGTGACCGCCGCCGAAACAACCATTGCTGGGCTCATCAGCAGCGTACGCCCAGAAGACGAGCCCTGCCGTCCTTTGAAGTTTCGATTAGAAGAGGAGGCACTGATTTGACTCCCCTGTAGCTTATCGGGGTTCATTGCCAAACACATAGAGCAGCCTGGTTCACGCCACTCAAACCCTGCTGCTTCAAAAATTTTATCTAACCCTTCAGCTTCAGCCTCTATTTTCACTCGCTCTGAGCCCGGCACAACGAAAGCTTTAACCCCAGAGGCAACATGACGACCCTGAGCTACCCTAGCAGCTTCTTGCAAATCGCTTAACCGGCCGTTGGTACAGCTACCGATAAAGCAAACATCGATCTTAGTTCCCTCAATCTGCTGTCCCGGCGAGAGCTGCATATACCGATAGGCTTCCTCAGCGATAGGGCGTTCATCTTCTGGCATTGTTTCCGGTGTGGGAATAGGCTCATTCACACCGATGCCTTGTCCAGGCGTGATACCCCAGGTCACCGTAGGGACAATCTCTGCTGCCTCAAACTTCACGACATCATCGTAATCAGCATCTGGATCGCTACGCAAACTCTCCCACCAGGCAACGGCCTGATCCCACTGCTCAGCTTGAGGAGCAAAGTCACGTCCTTTTATATAGTCATAGGTGACTTGGTCTGGGTTGACATAGCCGCAGCGCGCACCGCCTTCAATCGACATATTGCATAGCGTCATCCGGCCTTCCATCGACAGGCTTTCGATTGCGCTACCTGCAAATTCGTAAGCAAAGCCAACTCCTCCTTTCACACCTAGCTTACGAATGATGTGCAAGATAATATCTTTGGCGAATACGCCTTCAGGCAGTTCACCATTCACTTCAATCCGGCGGACTTTAAGCTTGGCTAAGGCCAGGGTTTGGGAAGCCAGGACATCTCGGACTTGGCTGGTACCAATACCGAATGCGATCGCGCCGAAAGCACCATGTGTAGAGGTATGACTATCACCACATGCGATGGTCATGCCAGGCTGCGTCAGTCCTTGCTCTGGAGCGATCACATGCACAATTCCTTGAGATCCAGATCCCACGTTGAAAAAGCGAATTCCATGCTCAGCAGTATTTGCCTCTAGGGCAGTCATCATCTTCTCTGCCATCGGATCGGCAAAGGGGCGAGACTGGTCTTCTGTCGGTACGATGTGATCGACCGTTGCCACTGTGCGATCGGGGTACATCACCTTCAGCCCACGCTCGTTTAGCATGGCAAAGGCTTGCGGGCTAGTCACCTCGTGGATCAGGTGCAGGCCGATGAACAGCTGAGTTTGGCCAGAAGGCAGCGTGCCTACGGTATGTGCGTCCCAAACTTTGTCGAAGAGTGTGCCTTTGCTCATAGTGATAATGGGCTCAAAGAATTGATGAAAGTGAGTAAACTGAACTTCAGTTCTCCATAGTAGACTATGAGCTTTACTCGTGGTGGACACAGCTACGATACTCAATCAAATCTCAATATCTGGCAGCGAGTCGAGGTTTCGCGGCGAGGGAACAGCTACTGATTTCAACAACGAGGCTAAGGTGACGCTTCATGAAGTAGTCAGCTACAACCAAGAACGAAAAGATAAAAACTGAAGAACTCACCAAAGCTCCAAATCGAAATACTAAGCTGAATACTCGTGCCCCAGCCTCAGCTATTTTATCAGTTAGCAATAAGCAGTAGCTTTGAGTCTCTGAGTACAGCCTTAATAGCACGGTTGTTCAGCGCTTTCGCTCTCTTACAATTGACTCATTCTTTTTTTACCCACCACGCTAAACGCGGTTTAAAGGGCCGCAGTCATTTGGAGGTTTTGACCCAATGGCAGAACAATTGATAGCAGTAGCTGTGGCAAATGATGGGACCATAGCCGCTCATGCAGGTAGAGCTTTGCAGTGGCAAGTCTATGCCATTCTTGGCGAAGCTGCTCCATGCCTAGCCTGGACATTGGATTTAACTCGCTTCGGCTGTCTTCATGAATGGCATGTGCGAGGTGATGGTGATCGTCATCCCCTGCATTTTGTTGATATTGCTGTTGCAGCGTCTGCGGGTGAGGGCGTGCGAAGAAGACTACAACAGCGAGAAACAGAGCTAATAACCACCCGTGAGGCGGATCCCATCCAGGCGATCACAGCCTATCTAGAGGGAAGCTTACCCAAAGGATTGCCCCACGAGAAAGTGGCGTGCCATTCTCATTAAACCGGTCTTACTCCCAATGCTTTCGATGTCTTGCCCTCCAACCGCTGCTTCTCCATCTTGGTTCTCTGTATCTGGCCCAGCTCAAGCATGGCTGACGGCAGCTGCTCATACTTGGGAAGATACCAAAACCTCTGAGCAGTATATTCAACAGGCACTGGCTCAGCCAGGGAGTGAACTGGATGTGCTAGTAAGTGCCTATCGCTACTACTTCTATAAGAATCAGAACCAAAAGGCGCTAGACATAGCAGTTGCAGTGATTGAACACATTCAACAGTCTGAACAGTAAAATGATCTTAAACCGATTTTGTTAGCTCGTCTCGATGACGAAATCGTACGGCTTTACCAGAACGCTTACGTGGCGTCAGGACTACTCTTAGCCCGTCTGGGGAATATGTTCGAAGCAGAGCGCATTGCGAACCAGGTTAGACAGCTTAATGCTAAAGAGTTTGGAGCTGACGTTCTTTTCAGCATTTGCGATTCTTCTGCCGATGACGATAACCAGGACTGAGACGAGGATTCACTGATGGCAGCTGTTGACTTTTACGAGAAACCAGGTTGTATCGGCAATGCAAAGCAAAAAAGATTTCTATGGAATGCGGGTCACGTCCTGACGGTACATAATCTGCTGACGGAACCTTGGACACCTGAAACCCTACGCCCATTCTTTGGGGATCTGCCTGTGTCTGACTGGTTCAATCCCACAGCTCCACCGATCACTCGAGGGGAGATTTGTCCGCAGCGGATAGAGGCTGATGCTGCTCTATTGGCAATGGTGGGACAGCTAATTCTGATTCGGCGACCGTTACTACAAGTGGGCGATCGCAAGATGGCTGGCTTCGATTTGGCTGTGATCGATCGCTGGGTTGGCCTCGCTGCTGACAGCGATTGGAAGCAGGATGTGCAAACCTGTCCCCGTACCGCTAGCAGCTCCTCCAGCTAGCAGAATCTCACGGCGCACGGCAAAAATTGCCTACCCTTTTGTTAGTGCATTAGTGACATTTGCTGTTTCCGTCAGCTTGAGGTAAATTACTTCCACAAGGAATAGCTGCAGGCTGAGGCAGAGCCCAACATGTCGCACTTAACGGATACTTTCTTATAGCTTTAGGCTGAGTGACTCGCGATGCACTTAGGCGTAGCCTTCTCTGTGAGTATGCATCCGCACATTGCTATATTAAATTTTTGCAGCTTGCTTACCCCGCGCGTAAGCTTGGTCAAAGAGCAATTCCAGCTCGGAGTGCGTTCCTCGAATCTGATCGATTACTGCTTTCCCCCACTCTAAATAGTCGTCAATTCGAGTGCCTGACCAATCATCGGGTGGGGAAGTCGCGATATCTCTCAGGTTAGCGGTTTTATCAGCAAGCTTGACTAGCCTGGCGCGATCGCTCAACCCTGCGGCGTGATCAATCTGTTGTTGTTTTCGCACTGTCTTTGGCAAAGACTTATCATCTGACAACTCTGCTACGACTTCTTTAACGGCCTTTCCAAACTGTTGTTCTAGTTCCTCGAGGGTCGTTGCTGTATCTTCTACTGTGTCGTGTAACAAAGCTGCAATCAAAACAACTTCGTCACTGATACCTGCTTCGAGCAGCAGAATGCAAGCCACTGCAATCGGATGATTGATGTAGGGCGTCTGCGCTAGGTCCTTTCGTCTCTGGTTACGGTGCTTTCTCGCGGCAAAGTCGAGCGCCTTGAGAAAGTCCCTTCCAAGGAATTTCGATGAACGAAATTCTGATGAACTTTTGAACAGCTCGCTGGTCACTGCTAAAGCACGCCCTTGGAACTTGGAATAGCCCCGGCTCTACGAGGATCGACTTCTGTCGCCATCCGCATCGCTCTAGCAAATGCTTTGAAAGCAGCCTCAATAATGTGATGAGAGTTGATACCGTCTAGCTGACGAATGTGCAGCGTCATCTGTGCGTGGTTGACAATAGCCACAAAAAACTCACGCACTAGCTGCGTATCATAGGTACCCACTCGCTGGGTGGGAATTTCTAGGCCATAGCTAAGGTGAGGGCGACCCGAAAAATCTAGAGAGATTTGAACGAGTGCTTCGTCTAGTGGGGCGATGAAGTGACCAAATCGGGTGATGCCTTTGCGATCGCCTAGCGCCTGACGCAGTGCCATCCCTAACGTGATACCGACATCTTCATTCGTATGGTGGTCGTCGATTTCGATATCGCCTGTAGCCCGCACCTCTAGATCGAATAAGCCGTGAGAGGCAATCTGATGCAGCATGTGGTCTAGGAAAGGAACCCCTGTATCAGCGGTGCACTTTCCAGTTCCATCCACGTTCAGCGTTACCTGTACATCCGTTTCCTTTGTCGTTCGACTGACCGACGCTGTTCTGTCTGTTTGTGAGGTGGGTTGAGAAGGGGAGGTGGGCGACGTTGTCGTTGAAAACGAACTTGCCGAAACCGAGTGAGTACTAGAGACCATAGTGTGTAGTAAAGTTTGCGCCGTAGGTAGACCAGCTTTTTCGGGCCAGAAGATACTTTGGTGACTTCTCAATTCTACGACCTTAGTTAGGATACCTACAAAAAACTCAGTCCCAGCCTTTCCTTCAGCGTAATTATTCTCAACGAGAAATTGAACCTCACTGCTAAAACCCGCATAATAAAGCCATATTCCTATTGAGCGAGGCTAGAATCCTATGTCTATTAGTGAACTCAATCACTTTATGACTTATGTGATAGATGGCTGGGCGCTGTTCAGCATAGGATCTATCAGCATCGGCTTTATTTCATTTGTCTCACGCCGTATCCAAGAAGACATCGCGGCTGAGTCGCTAGCGCTCTCACAAAAGAGTGAGGTAGAGGTCATAGAAGGGGCCGAAGCGAAGGTCGAGACAACAGTTGGGTCAGAAGCCAAGGCAGAAACAGAAGCTATAGAAGCTGCGGACGCTGCCAGGCTTGAGGAAGTCGCAGCCGTCTCTGAACAGCTTGCTAAAACAAAAGACACCCAGCCTGATGGTTCTGTCTCTGTATCGATATAGGTGCTTTAGCCATGACTATATCTGGAAACGTCAACAATATGAGTGGTGGGGTATTCCGGAGTACTGGATAGTCGATCGTCATCGGGCTAAAGTGACGGTATTGGTGCTTGTAGAGGGCGTATATCGAGAGACTGTCTACACAGGTAAGACCCCAATTCGCTCGGCGAGCTTTCCAGATTTAGTGATTACCCTAGAAGATATGCCGGGCTAGCTCAAGCGATACTTACTTCTCTAGCCTCCCCTCTCCCAGGACGGTTGTTTGAACCAATCTTGCAAGAATGTAGTGAGTAGCTGAATTTTTGTTGAGAGATGCCGATTCGTGGCATAGCAGAGTCTAGCAGTGAGTTCTAGGGGGCGATAGTTTGGCAATATGATACTCAACTCGTTTGATCTAAGAGCGTCGCCAATGATGAAGGTTGGTAGTAGGGCGATGCCAACCCCTGCGATCGCACTTTCTCTGAGAACCTCTCCGTTATTGGAGTAGCCCCGACATTTTATAGGAATCGTGTAAGTCTTATCTGGGCCGACGAGCCGCCATTTACTACCTGTGGCTAAGTGACCGTAGTGCAGGCAGTGGTGCTGTTTTAGATCCTCTAGGCGAGTAGGCGTACCGTGAGCTTTTAGATAGTTAGGCGCAGCGCAAAGGACCCGGCGGATGGGAGCTATCTTATGGGTGATCAACGCTTCTTCCTCTACTGCGGCGGCAATTCGCAGTGTCACGTCAAAGCCTTCTTCAATCAGATCGACAAAGCGATCGCTGAGCGTCATCTGAACCTTGATGTCAGGATATTGATACATGAATTGGGCGATCGCTTCCGCTAAATGCATCGTCCCAAACGACATCGGTGCATTGATCCGCAGCGTTCCCTTCGGTTGCATCTGCATTTGCGTCACCGATAGCTCTGCTGCTTTCACCTCCGCCAAAATGTCTACGCATCGCTCATAATACGCCCGGCCCATATCTGTCGGACTGACCCGCCGTGTTGTTCGCTGTAATAGCTGTACATCCAAATCTTGCTCTAGCTGAGCCACTAGCTTATTTACCACCGATCGAGATAGTCCTAAATGTCTTCCTGCTGCCGCGAACCCGCTATGGTTTACTACCTCGACAAAGGTCCGCATACTTTCTAACTTGTCCATCAATACGACCGCATTCGTTAAGGTTATTGTATCTAATATAAATACAATATGTGCATAAAATAACCTATTGTATTTATATCGAAGTCAGTTCATAATAGAAACAAGCAAACAGACGTTTCTATGGAGTAAAGAGAAGATAATGTTAGCCATTCGCAAAGCTACAGATCGCGGCACTTCAAACTTCGGCTGGTTGGATAGTAGGCACACCTTTTCCTTTGGTGGCTACATGGACCCACGCAATATGGGCTTTAGTGACCTACGTGTCATCAACGAGGACCGCGTTGCTCCTGGTGCTGGTTTTGGCACCCATGGTCATCGCGATATGGAAATCATCTCCTATGTGATCGAGGGCGAACTAGCCCACAGAGATAGTATGGGTACAGGCTCGGTCATTCGTCCTGGCGATGTGCAACGGATGAGCGCAGGCACAGGGGTCACCCATAGCGAAATGAACGCTTCCAAAGAGAATCCCGTACATTTCTTGCAGATATGGATCTTGCCTGAAACCAAAGGTCTAGCCCCTAGCTATGAGCAAAACCACTTCGCGCCTGAGACTCGTCAGGATCAGTGGAAACTTGTGGGTTCGCGCGATGGTAGAGAGGGTTCTGTGACTATTCATCAAGATGTCAGTCTGTATGCTGCCACCCTCAGCGAAGGTGCAAAAATCAGCTATGAACTAGCACCCAATCGCAAGGCCTGGCTGCAGGTTGTCAAAGGATCGCTACAGTTGGATGGTCAAACTTTAACAGCTGGCGACGGTCTCGCCTTTGCAGATCTAGATACGCTTTCGGTTTTAGGATCTGATGAGAGTACAGAGATTCTACTGTTTGACTTAGCTGCCTAGCTGATTCGTGTGTAGAGGGTATGTCCTTCATGCCCTCTACTCTCGTTTCTATAACTTACAACCACTACAATCAACAATCGCAACTCATGAAAATTCTAAGAATTGACTCTAGTGCTAGATACGAGAATTCTGTTAGTCGTCAGCTAGTAGACGAGCTGATCGAAAAACTACAGAAAGATAGCGATACAGAAGTTGCTACTCGAGATGTCGCGAAAGGATTACCTTTTGTTGATGAGCCAATGGTTGTTGCTTACAACACGCCTGAAGAAGATCGCACACCAGAACAAAAAGAGATCCTAGAACTTTCGAATCAGCTAGTTTCAGAACTGCAGTCTGCAGATGTGATAGTCATGGGCGTGCCTATCTACAACTTCTCAGTACCCGCTGCGCTGAAGGCTTACATCGATTTGGTCGCTAGAGCAGGATTAACATTTGAGTATTCTTCACAAGGACCGAAAGGGCTGTTACGCGATCGCAAAACATACATAATCATCACTTCAGGCGGCACTCCAGTCGGCAGCGAGATCGACTACACCAGTGGCTATCTGAAGCACTTTTTCAGCTTCCTTGGCATCACTGACGTAGAAATTATCGCTGCCGACAGTCTTTCTCGAACGGGCTCAGACAAACTCACTCAAGTCCGTCAGCAAATTTTGAGTAATGTCGCTTGACCTTATTTCCTATGACTCTATTTCTAGTATCAAGCTGGGGTAAACCTGCGTTTTGGACATGCAGATGTTTACTAAGAAGCTATAGTCTTTCAAGCGGCCATAGTCTTTCAAGTAGTTATAGTCTTTCAAGCAGCCATGGTCTTTAGCACCCCTCTGACACTGTCATCACTCACCTGATCGGTCACAAACGCCTTGCCGATCCGCTCTGGTAATACAAAACGAACTTTGCCTTCCTTTACCTTTTTGTCACTTCTAAGCGCAACTAAGATTTCTTCAATATCGATATCTTCAGGTAAACGAATCGGTAGCTGCGTTTTTTCTAACAGAACCTGCTGTCTTTGAGTCGCGGCTTGGTTCCACGCGCTTCCAGTTACGGCTTCAGCAATCTTTGCGGCAGCGACCATCCCAATACCAACCGCTTCGCCGTGATTGATTTTGCTGTAGCCTGTCAAACTCTCTACCGCATGACCGACCGTGTGTCCATAGTTCAAAATGGCGCGAATGCCTGCTTCTTTCACATCCTGGCTAACAACATCTGCTTTGGCTTGGCAAGAGTGCGTCAGCATTGTTTGTAGCAGTTCATCACTGACTTTGGCATAGTCATCTAGTCGCTCAGCTGCTTCTAGCTTTTCAAACAGCGGCTGGTCCCAAATTACGCCGTACTTAATCACTTCCGAAACGCCCGCCCGAAACTCTCGAACTGGTAAGGTCTCTAGTACTTGTGGATCGATTAAGACTAGCCTAGGTTGATGGAATGCGCCAATTAGATTCTTACCTTTGGGATGGTTAACGCCAGTTTTGCCGCCCATCGAGGCATCGACCATCGCCAAAAGAGATGTTGGCACTTGCACCACTGAGATGCCGCGTAGCCATGAAGCAGCCGCAAATCCGGTCATATCTCCAATCACCCCACCCCCAAGGGCAACCATTGCTGAACTGCGCTCTAGTCGATTTTCGTAGGCGGCATCATGGATTTGGGCGATAGAGGCCATGGTTTTGTACTGCTCACCTGCAGGGAGAATGCAGTGAGAAACGTCGTAGCCTACCTGAGTAAGTGAGGCGATCGCCCGCGCTCCATACAGATCGAACACTATCGGGTTTGAGACAACTAACACCTTTTGCCCCGGCTTAACCAACGGCCCGTTTTCAATCGCTAACCAGGGACCTAGGTAATCCAAACCACCCGGCGTAATTCGAATATCGTAGGGATCTTGAGGAATATTGACGCGGATAGTTGTCTTCATGGCTATTGAATAGTTTCTCTCAAGTGAGCTAGCGAGTCTTTGCCGTAATGTTAAGCTGCGCAATCTTTGTGTAAAGGTTTGTGTTTCAATTGAAAGGTATTCGAAACCAGTTTAGGAGATAACCATGGGCGCAGTAATTTATGTTGTGTGGCTAGCCGTACTATTCGCGGCAGCAATGGGACTTTACTTTGGCCTGCGAGCAGTTAAGCTCATTTAGTTACTTGAGTAGTTTATTTGTTCAAGGTTTCAATCATTCAAACTCTATATCTTCAAAGTCTATATCGGAGTGAGAGTGGAGATACACTTGTGCTTTCCTACGTTGTGTCTCCTAATCGCGCTATTCGATTGCCCTAGTCGTGATTGAATAGTGATTGGAAAAACTAATCTAGAGATACTTCTGAAGAAGTAAAGACAGTTTTTCTTTAGTAGCTTCAGGCGCTTTGTCTAGAGGCGTGATAATTGCGAATTTTAGGGCGGAGTGTGCTTCGGATTCTGGTGGCATCTGATCTAGTCGCCGCACAATCTCTTTGATGACCTGCTGAGCGTTGATCGCGTTTTTCTGTAGGTTGCCGATCACCATCTCTACGGTGACACTATCGTGATCTGGGTGCCAGCAGTCGTAGTCGGTGACTAATGCTAACGTGGCATAGGCTATCTCAGCTTCTCTAGCAAGCTTAGCTTCTGGTAAGTTTGTCATGCCAACTACAGTCGCACCCCAACTCCGGTACAGGTTTGATTCAGCCTTGGTCGAAAAGGCTGGACCCTCCATACATACATAAGTGCCACCCCTGTGAAGGGCGACACCTTCGAGATTTTGACTTTCTACCGCGTCAGCAACTACCGCTGCTAGGTGAGTACATACCGGCTCGCCAAAGGAAATGTGACCGACTAAGCCTTCTCCAAAGAAAGTAGAGATGCGATTTTTAGTCCGGTCGATGAACTGGTCGGGAACAACCATATCAACCGGCTTAGCTTCTGCTTTTAAAGAGCCTACAGCCGAAGCAGAAATCAAATACTCTACGCCTAGACTCTTCATTGCGTAGATGTTAGCTCGAAAAGGCAGCTCGGATGGTATCAAAGTATGCCCCCGCCCGTGACGAGCCAGAAATGCGACAGCAATTCCCTCGATTTTGCCAACGATGAGTGCATCAGAAGGGTCACCGAACGGTGTTTCAACCCTGACTTCTTGAATATTGGTTAGGGCATCCATATTGTAGAGCCCACTGCCACCGATAATGCCGATCTTGACCGGATACTCTACACCCAACGTGCCAGAACTAACCATTAGTTTCTCCTATCAGACTGTCAAATGGAATTCTAGCGTTTGTGCCTGTCTTTCAATGGACATTTTGCGGTTGACGATAGATATTTGATGAACATTGGTTCAGCCAGTGCCTTAACGTACTGTGACACTGACCATACAACAGATCAACAAACCTTCAGGAGGCCAAACCTCAAGAGGCTTAACCAGCTTTAGAACCAATTTGCAGCTCTAGCTACTAGGTCTTTGTATACTTTTCTCAGGTGTTGATTGTAGTAGCCATAGACCCGTATAAGTTAGTCCTGAGTCATCCGGTCGGACTAATAATAAGTGAAGTCCATTAGCTGCAATTTTTCGTTCTGTGAAGGTTCGAGCAGCTTCGGCAACCGCTTCGTCCTCGAACGTCGCCATGATCCAGCGCTCAACCAACCCTGCCTCTAACAACAGCCCATCTGGAGTGCCGGCTATGTACTGTAGCATGACAGGATTTACCGACTGTAGCCACTGAGCAAGTCCTAGCGACTGCCTGCCGCCATCGATCACTACACCAGGAATCAGCAGCGTGCTGGGTAAGCCAAGACGAATGGGCATCAACTCGGCTGGAACCGTTTGAACAGGAATTGGTTCATAGCTTAGCCTTTGTAGCTCATCTGTGCTGATAGCAGCAAACTGCCACCCTTCGCCCATCAGATGCTCGGCAATTGGCACGGGGGCAGGACGCTCTAATGCAATGGGTTCGTAGCTTTGTTTTGTATAGCTTTTCAGAGTTGGGTACCAAGCGGCTCGCTGCAGCAGCCACCGTTTGAGGGTAGGAACATCACGCCTGGAACGAACTTTAACAGGTAGATTACGGCAGGCCACCTCAACTAGGCTGACGGTCTGCGGACGAAAGATCTCTATGTCGTTAGGCCACCCCCCGGCGCGATCGCTAGCTATTTCTAGCTGGTGACGTATCCAAGGCGCATTTGCCTCACTCTGGATACAAAACTCACCATAGGTAAAGCTCAGCGTTTCGTCGCAGATCAGCAGCTCCCAGAGCGGGTTACCCTGGCTGTCTTTTAGCGGACGGCGGTAAAAATCAAGTTGCCAAGGCATAGAAGAGCCGTAAAAAAGATGAACAACCTCATCGTTCATCGCTTTATCTACGATACCAAGGCCGCGACCGGTTCAGTCTTAACCTCGGTATGCGGAAAATATTGCTGGTCTACGTATTGTGCCACCATGCGATCGGTATTAAAGAACGGGGCTATGCTGCTGATTGAAGCCTTCATCATCCGCAGCCAGCCAGGGGAAATGCCGCTGTGATCACGCTTGTAATATAGCCTAGCAATATCGCGCTCTAGCAAGTTATAAATCACTTCTGCGTCTCTAGCATCTTGAGCATCTTGTGCGTAGCTATCGGATTCGGGGGTGTTACCTAGACTCGTAATGGCTGTATCACCGATGGCCCAGCCATTGATTCCAGGTCGATAACCTTCATACCACCAGCCGTCTAAAATACCTAGATTTAAGCCTCCGTTGAGCGCAACTTTTTGACCGCCAATTCCTGAGGCTTCTAAGGTTCGTCTGGCGGTGCTTAGCCATAGATCAACGCCCTGGACCATCAGCTTGCTCGTATAGAGGTCATAATTTTCAATAAAGGCTACGCGATCGCGTAAGTCAGGATGACGGCTCCATTCCATAATCCGCTGGATAATCCGCTTGCCGCCGTCGTCGTCAGGATGGGCTTTACCAGCAAAGATAATCTGAACCGGACGCTTGGGATGAGCCACAATTTGAGTGAGATGATGTAGATCTCGAAACAGCAAGTCGCTACGTTTATAAACGCTAAACCGACGAGCTACGCCTACGGTCAAGACGTTAGGATCGAGCAGACGGGCGACCGCATTAATATCATCTTGGGCTTCACCTCTAGCTAGGCGAGACTGGAGGATACGATCACGCGTGTAGGCAACTAACCGTGCCTTCAAAATGCTGTGCCGATGCCAAAGTTGAGTATTCGGAATCGTCTCTACCCGCTTCCACTGGTCAGCGCGAGTCAGTGACTGAGCCCATTCGGGGCCAACATACTTATCGAATAAATCACCAATCAAAGGTGCTACCCAGCTACGCACGTGAACGCCATTGGTGATGTGGCCGATAGGTACCGCTTCTACTGGCTGCTGGGGATAGAGATCGCGCCATAGCTGACGAGATGTGTGTCCGTGACGTTCGCTGACGCCGTTAGCTGATTGGGTCAGTCGTAAGGCCAATCTGGTTAAGCTGAATTGGTCATTTTCTTTACCTAACTGTCCAAGCGCTAGAATTTGATCGGCAGATACGCCCGTGTTTTGCATATAGGCAGCCAAGGCTTCGCTGATATTACTGGCTGGGAAAGTATTGCCAAAAGGAACTGGTGTATGGGTGGTAAATCGAGCGCGATCACGCACTGCCTGCTGTAATTCATCGAATTCTAGTCCAGTCTCTTCTCGAGCCTGTCGGGCAATTTCTAGGAGTGCAAAGGCTGGATGCACCTCGTTCAGGTGATACAGTACTGGCTCTATGCCTAGCGCCTGCAACGCTCTCACACCACCGATGCCCAACAGCATTGCCTGCCCTAGCTGTATAGATGGATTGCCGTTGTATAGATGCCCAGTCAGCTCGCGATCGCGCTCATCATTCTCCATCAGATCGCTATCTAATAAATACAGCGTGCTTCGACCTAGCTGCGTCTTCCACACTCGCGCTTTGACCGAGCGCTTACCAATAGCGACCTTCACCGTAATCGGCTGACCAAATTCATTACACACCGCTAATAGCGGCAGATTCTCGATGTCGTTATCGACATAGTTCGCCTGCTGCCAACCACTGCGATTTAGCTTTTGCTGAAAATACCCTTGCTTGTACAGCAGCCCCATGCCTACTGCAGGCATACCTAAATCCGATGCCGACTTCAGGTAATCTCCTGCTAAGACACCTAGTCCCCCGCAGTAAATCGGTAGTGACTCATGGACGCCGAATTCTATACAAAGATATGCCACTGGATGGTCTCCAGAGACTTCAGGAACTTCGCGACTTGCCCAGGTTCCCTCTGCACTCAGATAGTGATCTAGCTGCGCGGCCAGCTTTTCTAGCCGAGTGAGATAGTTAGGATCTTCGGCTATCTGCCAAAGCCGGTCATGAGAAACCTTATTTAATAGGGCTACTGGATTATGGTTACACTGCTGCCATAGACCTGGATCGATAGAGCTGAACAGCGAGACTCTTTCAGGTGTCCAGCTCCACCAGTAGTTATAGGCAAAATCAGCCAAACGCCTCACGGGGTCGGGTAGCTTAGCACTTAGTTGACTAATCTCGTTCATGTTAATCGCAGTGAAGGGATGAAATCAGCAGAGTTCACAGGTTACATTTGTCAGTGACATTCGTTGGAGCGAACTTCTTTCAAGCGTCTCTCAAAATCAAGAGTCATATAGAGGAGAGTTATATAGAGCCCTTGAGACAGTAAACCCTCATAAAGCAACAGGTTTCTGACTTACTAAGAAAAATTCCTCTATTGGCAAACATACCAGCCAAACTGCGCGGTTTTAGTATGCGGTTGCCAGAAGTCTCAAGTCTTGAGTAAAGCCTAGACACTACACGATTAAACCAGGCGCGACATTCGGGCAAGACAGTTGGACGAGCAGGAATTTGCTTTTCTGCTTCGCTCTGAGAAATGAGATTTTCATGTCATCTAATTTTCACCTAACAGCTTACCTGAAAGCCGTGGCTTCTTATGAGGTGCTATCAGGATCGATATTTTTCGAAGATCAGCACCTGCTAGATAAAGACCTAATTGGATGAACGCCTATCAAACGGACGATGCTAATTTCGAACTTGAGCCTTTAATCCAGACGGCCTTTGGCTGTACGGATATAAACCGACACTGACTTGACCGAATAAATAAGGGTATTATATTGAATCGAACAAGCTGCCGGAAAAGCTTTTACATCAGGCAGCTGCTCTATCTCTATTTGGCTCTTTTGGCGTACCTATGACTCTTGCTCTCACCCAGTTTGGCGATCGCATGTCTCACCTGACCGGGGTGCGGGCAATTATGAAGGATATCATCGAAACTCTAAATTCCAGTAGAGGATCGGGAAAAGAGTTCATTAACCTCAGTGCGGGTAACCCAGTTATTTTGCCAGAAGTTGAGCAGCTATGGCGCGACTGTACCCAAGATCTATTATCTAGCAGCGAGTATGGCGAAGTTGTTTGTCGCTATGGGGCTAGCCAAGGTTATGAACCTCTGATTGCCGCTATTCGAGACGATTTCAATCAGCGCTATGGCCTGAGTCTGACTTCTCGCAACATCCTAATTACACCCGGCAGTCAAAACCTTTATTTCCTAGCTGCAAATGCGTTAGGTGGCTACAGCTCTAGCGGACAGCTCAAAGACATCGTTTTGCCCTTAAGCCCTGACTATACTGGCTACGGAGGCGTCACATTATATCCCGAGGCGGTCAAAGCCTATCGTCCCTCTATCGAGCTAGGCAAGGATGCCCACTCGTTTAAGTATCGTCCCGATTTCGATCAGCTAGAGATCAATGAAAATACTGGCTTTGTACTCTTCTCTCGTCCTTGCAATCCAACTGGGAACGTCCTTACCGGCGACGAAGTACAGCAGATAGCCGATCTTGCCGCGCCCTTTGATGTCCCCGTTTTTGTAGATTCAGCTTATGCGCCACCGTTCCCAGCGTTAAATTTTACAGAAATGACGCCGATCTTTGGTGCCAATATTGTGCATTGTCTGAGCTTGTCAAAGGCTGGGTTACCCGGTGAACGGGTAGGAATAGCCATCGGAGATGAGAGCATTATTCAGATTTTGGAATCTTTTCAGACTAATCTTTGTATTCACTCTAGTCGCTATGGTCAGGCGATCGCAGCGCGTGCTATCCGCAGTGGCGCTCTCGCAAATATTGCCAAAGATATTATTCGTCCTCACTATCGCAGCAAGTTTGCGGTTCTAGAAGAGACATTAAGCGCCAAAATGCCTAGTCAAGTTCCTTGGCGACTGCATAAAGGAGAGGGTGCGATCTTCGCTTGGCTGTGGTTTGATAATCTGCCGATGACCGACTGGGAGTTTTACAACGAGCTAAAGCACTACGGCGTGATCATCGTACCTGGCAGTCCTTTCTTCCCTGGATTAAAAGCGAGTCTTGACGGCGAAGATTGGCCACATATGCGTCAATGCTTCCGACTCAGTTTGACAGCAACTGAAGACCAAATCGTGACCGCTATCAATCATCTAGCCACACTGACCGATAAGGTGTATGCCGCTAGGCCAGTGATGACCACAGCAATTTGAGAGACTTTCTTCAAAAATTCTGCTTCAAAGGATCTTCTAGTTGTGAACAGTGGAGTTGCTTGCTAACGGATGATTGATAACGTGACAGATAAAGACTGGCTACTCATCGGGCGTATTGTAGGTGCTCATGGCCTTAACGGTCATATCAAAGTGTATCCGGAAAGTGATTTTCCCGAGCGGTTCATCGAACCTGGAGAACGATGGATCGAAAAACCAGGGGCAAATCCTACGCCTATCCAATTGATTAGCGGTCGCTATCTCGAAGGGAAAAATATCTACTTAGTAAAGCTAGCAGGCATCGATTTTCGCGATCAGGCAGAAGATCTAAGCGGCGCAAAGCTAGTTGTTCCAGTAGGCGATCGCCTGCCGGTAGCGCCTGGCGAATTTCATGTTAGCGATCTAATTGGTCTTAGGGTGATTTTACAATCAGACCAAACGGCTATAGGCACGATCACTAACGTATTTACAACTGGACACGATTTGCTAGAAGTCTCGCTACCGACGGCAGAGTCGACTTCGGACCTCGATACCGCCAGCAAGCGGACCGAACCAGAAAGAGCGCTCTCCCTTGAGAGTAAGCATCATCCATCACTGCGATCCAAAGCTGCCCAGAAATTGCGCCGTAAAGCTAGAAGAGCTAAGAAGAAGCAGACGAAAACGTTGCTGATTCCTTTTGTTGAAGACATTGTGCCTGTCGTCGATGTTTTGGCAGGCCGAGTAGAAATAACCCCACCTGCAGGATTGATTGAACTTGCCTAATGCTCCAGAGCGAATTTTCTTACCCTTTACAAAGGCATCTAGAGAACGAACTCAATTCTTCCTTGCTTCTACAAGCTACGCAGTAAGCTAGCCAAAGGAAGTCACGTAGGTTCACTACCTATCAAAGAAGGGTTAGCTGGAGTAGAGGATGCGGTCAGAATCATTCAGCCTTTTGCGCAGCCGAAAGAGCATCATGTCATCTTCTATACGCTGTTCCTTATAGCTTCTCTGCCATACTGGAGAACCCGGTTCATTGCGAATGAGATTAATTCTTTTCGCAGTTGCTGCTTTCAGTCCAGCGATGAAAGCACTCAGAAGAGCTGGCTTACTACTTTGATTTGTCTGCTTCGTATGTGTCGAGCTTAAAGAGACTACGGCATGTAGTGAATCTGGCTCTAGTATCCACTGGGTAAGCACAATTCCTTTGTAGTTAGTTTTCACTTGACGTAGCTCGTCGGCTACGATCTTAGCGAGTGAATGAGACAAGGTTGCTCGTTCAGAGGGCGTGACCGACTCAAACAAACTGTCACCATTGTGAGTTTTGAGCCGCACATAGTAGAGTGCGGTTTCAACAGAGAATTGGCTGTATCTTTGTTTTTTGATCAATGGACATCCTGACCCTTACAAAGTGTCTGGTCATATCATGCCCAGACTCATCTAAAAACTCACACCGTTGCCATCAAATTTGTCTGATAGCTCTGTCTGTCTGATAGAGAGTTGGAATAACTATCTAGCTGTGAAAGAAAATTTGCTTTAGCAAGTATCTATGCACCGGCAGAAGAAAAAACATTAGGCTTCTCCTGTCTCCTGTCAAAAGTGATACGACGCTTGACTGATGAGCAAAAAGAGACTCGATGGGCAAGGAGAGACTCGAACTCTCACAACCGAAGTCGCCACATTTTGAGTGTGGTGCGTCTACCAATTCCGCCACTTGCCCGGTTAGGTTTTTCAGTATACAGAACTAAGCGACTTTGATACAGGTTTTGGTTTGTATTTCGCAAGTAAAGTGACTGAAGCGATGAGAATAGATGCTTGATTCACCAGTTAAGCCAGCTCCCTGCTGGTCTAGGTTTTCTATGAGTATGCTGTTCTAATTTAGACATCTGTTTAGACGTAGGACGGCTCTCTAGCAGAGACTGGTAGTTAGGGGTAGACGACCAGCGGGAAATTTCCCTAGCGCGCAAAACAGGTACTGGATGGCTAAGCTCATCGGTTTTCATCCGTTTGAGAAGTTCACCGATTTCGTTTTCACTGATTGCGTCGTATGACTCGGCTTGTGCTAGGAAAGCGTCTAGGTTTAGCTGTGGAGAAAGCGTAGGTGAACCGCCAGCAAGCTTCATCAGTACGGAGGCAACGGTTCGAGCGTCTTGAGTTGCGAGCAGAGCAGCGCGATCGCAGGTAAATTCAGCGCAGCGCACCCATTCCATAATCTTAGAGCGCCAGTTATGGGTTAAAACTGCGCCGAAAGGAAGCTGACTTGTCGCCAGGGTGAGCAGGTTAGCTAAGGTTAGGTAGACGCCGTGGTCGCACTTTAGATGACCTAGTTCGTGGCCGATGACAGCTTGTAGCTCAGCTGGAGTAAGTAACTCGACTAGAGAAGTATGAACAACGACGAAGGGTTGTTTACCTCGTATCGCAAAGGTATAGGCATTTGGGACTGGATGCTGTTTGATATAGAGCTGAGGAATCTCTAGATCTAGAACCCTACAGGCTTCGACGAGTAGCTGATAGATGTCCGATAGCTGTTTGGGCCCAACCAGTACGCTAGCAGCAATATTTTCTAAATAGAAAAACTGTTCGCCCATCGGTCCTAGCAAGCTTCGGATAGCAATATCTATGCCTGGTATTTGCTTTAGCGCCTCGGTCGCCTGCTGATCGAGCGGATGGCGAAAATGATTGGCGTTGAGTCCAAGCAAGTGAGCTTTTGAGGAGGGCTGAGAGGTAATCATGTGAAGTCAAGCTTTGGAGTGAGAAAAGGAAAAACTTAGTGGAGACTGTACAAATACCGAGCCCATAAGCACTATTGGCTCATAAAGCGCCAGTGGGTGTGTGATGTGCAATCGATGCTTCGAGCTAATTTGGTAACGAGCTAATTTCGTAGATATTAAAATCACTGATACTAGAGGTTTCCGCTAGTATAGCGAGCTACTCCGATATCAGTGATTTTTAGCAATTCGATTACCTTCAGGCTAGAGAAACGCCTCTTTGGGTACGACTTCAGTACGTTCTCTAATCGACACGACTTCTAATTGACATGACTTCTAGGTGGTAGGGTGCGCCTTACAGGGCCGTTTAATTGACTACGCTAATTGGCTACATCAGATACCGCCGCCGCAGATACACTAGCTGTCGTGGGTGCCTCTAGGATAGGTTGGGTAGCCGTATCGGCCTCGTCAAGAGGAATACGTTGCAAGCGTGCGCCAGCGTTGCGGAGCTTTTCTTCAAATCTTTCGTAGCCGCGATCTAGATGGTGTAGACCATGAAGTGTGGTTTTTCCTTTAGCTGCTAGACCTGCGATCGCTAGCGCTGCTGAGGCACGCAAGTCACTGCCAGTCACAGGAGCGCCAGATAAGCAAGCGACTCCTTGGACAATAGCACAGTCGCCTTTAACCTTAATATCTGCGCCCATCCGATTGAATTCAGCAACATGCTGTAGTCGGTTCTCAAATACCGTTTCTGTGACCATGCTACTCCCTTCTGCAAGAGTCAGCAACGCCATAAACTGGGCCTGCATGTCTGTTGGAAAGCCTGGGTAAGGTAGCGTTTGGATATCAGCAGGTACAATTTTCTCTCCAGGAGAAATCCGAATATTGTTGTTAGCTTCGATCTCGATCTTAGAGCCGGTTTCTCTTAACTTTGATAGCAGCGGCGATAGGTGGTTTGGGTCGACAGGGCCGACCGTGATCTCTGAACGAGTGATGGCACCAGCCACTAAGAAAGTGCCCGCTTCAATTCGATCTGGAATGATGCTGTAGTCGGTAGCATGTAAGCTAGGTACACCTGTAATCACAATGGTGTTTGTCCCGGCGCCAGAGATTTTGGCCCCCATAGCAGCGCAGAAATTAGCAAGATCAACGACCTCTGGCTCTTGGGCAGCATTTTCAATCACAGTCTCGCCTTCAGCTAGCGTTGCGGCCATCATCAAGGTCTCGGTCGCGCCAACACTGGGATAGTCTAGATAAATTTTGGCTCCTTTGAGCTTGCCGCTAGCGCCAGGGACATAGGCATGGACAACGCCGTGGTCCATATGAACATGTGCACCAAGCGACTGAAGACCGCGAATATGAAGGGCAACGGGACGAGCGCCAATGGCACAGCCGCCGGGTAACGGTATGCGAGCTACTCCCAAGCGGGCTAGTAAAGGACCGATCACAAAAAAGGTCGCGCGTAGCTTACTAACAATGTCGTAGGGTGCTTTGGAATGGCTAATGTGGCTACCGTCTATATCCAAAGTATCTCCATCTCGATGGACTTTGAGTCCCAGCGCTTCTAAGACACTTGCCATTCGACCAATATCCATAAGATCTGGAATATTGCGAATACGACAGGTCTGTGAGCATAGAAGTGCGCCTCCCAACACCACTAGAGCTGAGTTTTTCGCACCGCTCACTGGAATGTGACCGCTCAGCTTAGTATCACCCCAAATCTCGATGACAGATTCTGATACAGGCTGTGATTGGGTGTCAGCGGACTGGTCCTTGATTGATAAGTTAGAGATGACGATAGGATTGCCCTCCATAAAAGGTAAAGAAAAATTGATTGGGACAATTTGGTATGGATTCTACCCGAAACTCTTCGTTTTCTCCTGATTAATTTGAAATTTCACCGCCTGCGTAGGGAAATCATACTTTTATCAAAGCTAATGCGCTCCAAGTCTTTGTCTGGAAAAGGCTTAAAGAGGCCAAGAAAGGGGGAAGAAAGGGGGGAAGAAAAGCTTGGTTGTTGACGGATGGCCCTCACTGCTAGATTATTGTTAATCGCAGCTATACAGCGATTGTCAATACGCCCATAGACCGTTTGGCTTATAGGACGTTTCTGACTATTTTGTGCGGGACTGGCGGAATTGGTAGACGCGCTAGATTCAGATTCTAGTGTTCGCAAGGACTTCCGGGTTCAAGTCCCGGGTTCCGCATAAATTTGTTTAATTGACGAATTGCTTCAAACAGCAGGCTCCTTGGCTCTACTAGCTAAGGGCCTTTTTATTGGCTTTTGATGAGGAGTGTTGAGTTTTTTGGGTGTGTGCTGCTCCAATGTATATGACGACGCTCGCGACTATTCCCCCTCGCTGATGTGCCTTTCCTGCTGTCCATACTTATCTAGCCTATGCTCACCAGCTTGCAAAACCAAACGGTCAAACAGCTTCGCAAGTTTCAGCAGCCGAAGGAGCGTAGAAAACAGTCGGTGCTGCTGTTAGAAGGAACTCATCTAATCGAGGCAGCGTGTGAGGTTCGCTATCCGCTGCAAACGCTTTGTTACACCGAAGCTTGGCAAGTCAGGCACAAGCGGCTATGTGAGGAAGCGATCGCCCAATCCCATCAAGTAGAACTTGTTTCCCCAGAAGTCCTCAAATCTATTGCTAGTACCATCACTCCCGATGGAGCGATTGCGATCGCACCTCGACGCAACGTGTGGAAGGCTGAATCAGGCCGGCCTAAAGATATGGTGAGTCTAGGTGTCATCCTCGAAACGCTTCAAGATCCAGGTAATCTCGGTACGATCATCCGTACATCTGCAGGCGTAGGTAGTGACGGGCTCTGGCTCAGTCACGACAGCGTAGACTTAGGCCATCCAAAGGTATTACGAGCGTCGGTAGGACAGTGGTTTCGGATGCCGATGGCAACCGTGGATGTAGTGGAACAGGCAAGCACGCTCAGACAAAATGGCGTGCAGGTAGTCGCAACGACAGCCGCTGCTGAGCTGGACTATTGGCAGTTGGACTTGCAGCGCCCTACCGTATTTTTGATGGGAAACGAAGGCGCAGGGCTTTCGGATGCGCTAATGGCCTGTGCCTCAGTCACCGTAAAGATTCCAGTGGCGCCAGAGGTAGAGTCGCTCAACGTGGCGATTTCTACAGCGCTGTTGCTGTATGAGGCAAAGCGGCAGCGACAAGTGGTTAGTTGTGGCGATCACTAGTTGTCCAAAGTAACCCTTTCGGTTGAAAATAACAGTGACTATAAGGAGCGCGCAGTGGATTTGGCATTTGACTACGACTTAGTAATTATTGGTGCAGGGGTAGGGGGCCACGGGGCGGCGCTACATGCGGTGCAGCGCGGTCTAAAGACCGCCATTGTCGAAGCTGGCGATATGGGCGGCACCTGCGTAAACCGAGGCTGCATTCCTTCTAAGGCGCTGCTAGCAGCTTCGGGTCGAGTGCGCGAGATGCGCGATCAGCAGCATCTAAAGGCGATGGGTATTAGCTTGTCAGGGGTCGGCTTTGACCGCGAGAAGATTTCTAATCATGCCAAGAACTTAGTTGGCAAGATTCAAGGTGATCTCACCGGCAGCCTAACTCGATTAGGCGTAGATATCATTCGAGGTTGGGGTAAGATTGCCAGCACGCAAAAAGTCTCTATCAAAGACGAAAGCGGTGAGCGCACCATTACTGCCAAGGATATTATTTTGTCTCCTGGCTCAGTGCCATTTGTGCCTAGAGGCATCGAGACAGATGGCAAGACGGTCTATACCAGCGATGAAGCCGTACGATTGGACTGGTTGCCCGAGTGGGTAGCGATTATTGGTAGCGGCTACATTGGTCTAGAATTTTCAGACGTTTATACAGCGCTCGGATCTGAAGTCACCATGATTGAGGCATTAGACCAGCTAATGCCGACATTTGATCCTGATATTGCTAAGCAGGCTGAGCGAGTGCTGATCAAGCCTCGTGATATTGAGACTCGGGTAGGGCTACTGGCTAAAAAGATTACGCCGGGTGCGCCAGTTGTAATCGAGCTAGCTGATCCAAAAACGATGGAGACTGTTGATACCTTAGAAGTCGATGCTTGTTTGGTAGCGACGGGTCGGATTCCGGCAACAAAGAATCTAGATTTAAACATGGTGGCTGTAGAAACCGATCGGCGCGGCTTTATTCCGGTTGACGAGCACCTAGCGGTATTGCGTGATGGCAAGCCTGTTCCTCATCTGTATGCGATCGGTGATGCGAATGGCAAGATGATGCTAGCCCACTCCGCTTCTGCGCAAGGAATCGTGGCTGTTGATAATATCTGCGGTGAGTCTCGCACTGTTGACTACAACGCGATTCCAGCAGCGGCCTTCACTCATCCGGAAGTGAGTTTTGTTGGCCTAACTGAGCCAGCGGCTAAGGCTCAAGGTGAAGCAGAAGGCTATGAAGTGGCTTCTGTTCGCAGCTATTTCAAAGCAAATTCGAAAGCGCTAGCAGAAGGTGAAACTGAAGGATTAGCTAAGGTGATTTACCGTAAGGATACAGGCGAAGTGATGGGAGCACATATCATTGGCTTGCATGCAGCTGATCTGATTCAAGAAGCAGCCAATGCGATCGCCCAAAAGCAATCCGTCACTGAGCTATCTAAATTCGTCCACACGCACCCGACGCTGTCCGAAGTCCTTGACGAAGCCTACAAGCGGGCTAAGGTAACCGCGTAAGTAGCACATTGTTGATCACTGTTCCACTCTTCACTGTTCATGAAAATCCGTCGCCGCCCTCCAAGCACACCGATCTCAGTCAAACATCTCGAATATCAAATTGAGATGCCTGACGCGGAGCCCCGTAATATTCTTGAGAAGATCGTGTGGCACAAAGAGGCAGAGGTCGCCAGGCTGCGGGAGAAAGTGCCTTTGGCTAGTTTGCAACGTCAGGTACAAGGACTACCGGCTACTCGCGGTTTCGTCACGGCGCTGCGCGAACAATCAACCAAGCAAAGTCCGGCTCTGATTGCAGAAGTTAAAAAAGCATCACCAAGCAAAGGCGTTATTAGAGAGGACTTTGATCCGATCGAGATTGCCAAAAGCTATCAGTCTGGCGGTGCAGCCTGTCTGTCTGTTTTGACCGATAGTGAATTTTTCCAAGGTAGCTTCACCTATCTCAGTCAGATTCGTCAGGCGGTAGACCTACCACTTCTGTGTAAGGAGTTCATAATCTACCCCTATCAAATCTATCAAGCTCGCCTAGCCGGTGCTGATGCAATCCTTCTGATAGCAGCGATTTTGACAGATAAAGATATCGGATACTTCACTAAGATTGCCAAGGTCTTAGGGTTAGATGCGCTAGTTGAAACTCATACTGTTGAAGAGTTTGAGCGGGTGATATCCATTGATGGTGTTGAGCTAGTTGGCATCAACAATCGAAACTTGGAAGATTTTACGGTGAGTTTAGAGACGACTCGGCAGGTCGTGGAAAAGTTTGGAGATGCGATCGCCCAAAAGCAACTCCTCTTGGTCAGTGAATCTGGCATTCATACTTCTAGTGATGTCACTACGGTCGCGGCAGCTGGGGCTAGAGCAATCTTGGTGGGCGAATCGCTGATGAAGCAGCCTGATCCTGGCGTGGCCATCGGTAAATTGCTCTCTCCTTGATTGCCGAGGCATAAGCATTTACAAAATCTGCTGATACTCATATAATCAAAGACTGTGTAATAAAAATAGTAAGTAAACCTGCCTCATGGCTAAGAAAAGCATGGTTGCGCGCCAAAAGAAGCGTGAAAAATTAGTCGCAAAGTACGCTGATAAGCGTGAAGCTTTGCTCAAAGAATTTGCCCAAGCGCCTAACCAGGCTCAAAAGCTGGCCATTCATCGTCAAATTCAACAGTTGCCTAGAAACAGTGCGCCTTCTCGCCTGAATAATCGCTGTTGGAAGACAGGGCGTCCCCGTGGCTATTATCGTGACTTTGGTCTCTGCCGTAACGTCTTGCGCGATATGGCTCACCAAGGTCTTTTACCTGGCGTCGTTAAGTCCAGCTGGTAAAGTATAGTAGTGAGCCTAGCTAATAGTAGTGAGCCTAGCTAACAGAGTAGGTAAAAGCTAAGAAAAAGCAAAAGCCAGGAAGACATTTCAAGAAAGGGAGCTTCACTATTGCGGTGAAGCTCCCTTTCTTATGGTTCGTCGTAAGCTAAGTGACCAAAGCTATAGTAGCGGCAGTGGCCTGTCAGTGATGAAATGGGATAGTCAGTAGCGGGGTCAGCGATAATGACACCGCTAGCCAATGTTCCGGCAGGATTCTGAGTGATTTAATATCTTCGCTAAGCAGCGCATCCACTCTCTGATTGAGACGGCTCTGTGGAGTCGGCCAACTGAATCCCGGACAGGTTTCTTCTGCAGTCGTCAGCGGGGCTTGAATAACGCTTAACAAAGATTCTGCTAAAACGAGGGTATCGACACTTCTAGCAGCCCAGCGGTCAGCTCGAATTTCTCGAAGCAGCATTAGCTCTTGCCACAGTGTTTCGGTGTAGGGAAGCCAACTAGAGAGACGACGAAGTCCGCCTAGCCAAAAGAACCAAAAAGTGTCACGGTAGTGGGCGTGTCCAGCTTCGTGGGCAAGGACTGCCCGCAGATGTTCGGCATCCAAGCAGTTCAGTAGGCCTTGACTGAGGATAAGCTCAGATGACCATAGACCGACTCTAGCGCAGTAGACGGCCGCAGAGTCTATCAATCTACTGACTGTGGTGCTCTCAGAGGTGCGAATAGTATGTACAGGATAGTTTTGGATAGCATGATGCCGTATCCTAATCGATAGCCAGCCAAGCCTTGCCCATAAAGCTAGGGCACCTAAAATAAAACTGAAGGAAAAAAGGTAGCTGAGCCAGCCGTCTAAATGATGAGAGCTGCTAGGACCCATAACGACTATGGCAATCGCAGTTGTCAGCAGCAGCAACGGTGGTGCAACGAAAGCAGTCAGAGTACGAGTCCAGCGTGAAGACCATTGGTAGGAAGGTGCCGTCAGAAACTGACTCAGCACGCGAGCTACAACGGCGATCGCGATTGACAACCCGATCATCTGTAGATGCATCATGATCGTTGGCCTCCCTCCTGGTCCTGCTGCCGTTTTTGAGACTGCTGTTCTCTTGCTGCCCTAGCAGCTTTGACCTTCTGAGCGATCGCATCAAGCTGATCTAAACTATCGTCGTCCAACGTATCGGCAAATGCGGCAACAACCTCTGGACTACCCACTGCTAAGAACTGATGTAGCTGCTGACGCGCCTTAAGAATTTCTGCACTACGCCGACTGACGAGCGCTTTCCAGATGTGAACTCGTTTTTGGCGATCGCAGCTCACCCAACCTTTCTTAATCAGCCGCTTTAGCACAGTCGAGACAGACGAATACGTCAGCTCTCGTTCGATGTCCTCTAGAATATGCTGATGAATAGCCGTCGCTGATGCCGGTCCGAGTAGCCACAGAATCTCGATAATCTCGGCCTCGAGCGGGCCTAATCTCAGGTTCTGAGGTTGATGCGACGGAAAGGGAGTCATCTGCGATATGGCCGTAACGTCTTAGAGCCTAAAGCCTATCATCTAAACGGATATCGCAGGTTGACAGCCTGTCGACAAATTGGGTTATACGCTAACAGCTTCCCTTTGATTAACAGCTGCCTTCAACTCCGCTACCTTGTCTGTTTTTTCCCAGGGCAGGTCTAGATCGTCTCTGCCGAAATGACCATACGCAGCAACTTCCTGATAGAAGCGACCGCCTCGTTCTGCGGGCAACTTGTGTAAGTTGAAAGTTTCAATGATACCGGCAGGCCGCAGTTCGAAGTGGTCAGTGATGAGTTCGAGCAACTTGTTATCTGAGACAGTACCCGTGCCAAAAGTTTCAACGAAAATACTTGTAGGTCTAGCCACGCCAATCGCATAGCTAAGCTGCACCTCGCATTTATCCGCAAGACCTGCCGCTACAATATTTTTGGCAACATATCGGCAAGCATAGGCCGCGCTGCGATCAACTTTCGTAGGATCCTTTCCAGAGAAAGCACCGCCACCGTGCCTAGAGTAACCGCCATAGGTGTCAACAATAATCTTGCGCCCAGTCAAGCCAGAGTCGCCTTGAGGTCCACCAATGACGAACTTACCGGTGGGATTTACCAGAAAGCGGGTTGTGTCCGAGGGTTGAATGGTCAATCCAGCAAAAGAAGGTAATACAACCGCCTCCCAAAGATCTTTTTTGATTCGAGCCTGTACATCATCGTTACTGCTCAAATCATCAATAGTTTCCTGGTGCTGAGTAGAAACTAGGATAGTATCGATGCCAACCGGACGACCGTCTTCATATTCAACGGTGACCTGAGTCTTTCCATCTGGGCCAAGGTAGGCAAGCCGGCCGCTTTTTCTCACGGTGGCTAGCTCGCGGGATATTCTATGGGCAAGGCTGATAGGCAGAGGCATCATCTCTGGTGTTTCATTGCAAGCAAATCCAAACATAATGCCCTGATCGCCCGCGCCAATAGCATCCCAACGTTCGTCGCTAGTCTGTTCGCGAGTTTCTTGAGCCTGGTCAACCCTTGGGCAATATCTGCTGACTGCTCATCCAAGGCAATCAAGACAGAGCAGCTATCAGCGGAAAAACCGTTGTTTTTTGGGTTGGTGTAGCCAATT
Source organism: Synechococcus sp. PCC 7335 (assembly GCF_000155595.1). Taxonomy (NCBI): domain Bacteria; kingdom Bacillati; phylum Cyanobacteriota; class Cyanophyceae; order Synechococcales; family Synechococcaceae; genus Synechococcus; species Synechococcus sp. PCC 7335. Next base: position 2,476,356 of record NZ_DS989904.1, read on the forward strand.
TCGGTAATCTTCTCACGAACAACTTTCACAAAATTCGCGGAGGCACTAGAAGAAATCTCTCCAGTGACAATGACTAAACCCGTATTGACAACAACCTCAGCCGCAACCCGACTGCTAGGATCTAGGGCAAGCATTGTGTCTAATATCGTGTCTGAGATCTGATCACAAATTTTATCGGGATGCCCTTCTGTGACTGATTCTGACGTAAACAGATAGCGGCGAGACAATAGCCAATTCTCCTTAACCTGGGATTCGAAGCTTTTTATAGATAGATCCAGTCGTTTTGTTTTACTTCATGCATCACTGTCAAGACCTTATAACGCACTTCATCGCGCATGAAGGTGTTAACAACGTGATAACAAGATAAGCCACAACCCTCTTTTTAGTACAGCAAGATGACCTTTTTAGTACAGCAAGATGACCAAGTACAGCGAGATGGCTCACAAAACGGATAGACAAAACACGCAAGCCTTGCATGTTTTTTTGACATAGTATCTAAGGTACCTTCCTATGCGTATCACTCCATCTATCTCTGCACCAATCGAAAGCACTAATAGCCTTCTAGCTGAAACGTTCATCGTCGTGACTGCTTGTGTAAATAGCCCTAGTCGGATCTCTACAGTGAGAAGATGAATAGAGTAAGACAGTCACTCTAGCAACGAATCTGTGACAGGTCCGAAAAAGTTTTGACATCCGGGGCGATGATAGGCGATCGCGTCCAACCTCCGACCATACCCAAAAAATCAGCAGCTCCTTGTCTTGCCAACGCTAGATCAGCAGCCGAATCGCCAATAACCAAGGTTCTAGCCGGACTGACGGATAAAGACTCGCAGGCGAAGGCAAGAAACTCAGGATGTGTCTTGAGCGGAAACCCTCTAGCAGCACCGCAGTACCAGCTAATGTCAGTAAGACTATAGTGCTCTACGAATTCAGCCACCTGCGAGTGCAAATCACTCGAAACAATGCCAAGTTTGACCTTGGCTAGGGATAGCCGAGATAGTAAAGGTCGTACGCCTTCTAGCAACGGTGTTTTCTCAACTTTTGGGACGAGCCTATCTTCAGCCTCGGAAAAAGCGGAATGAGCGATCGCCCGAGCTTCGATCCAGCCTTTACCCGTTGCAGCGATATGAGCAGCAGTAGCCACTTCATTTTCCTCACGGCTGCCTACTGCTAATAGTCCAGTTGGGTCGATGTCGGTCGCTGTCAGACCAAAAGTAGTTAGTAATTGAGCGTGAAAGGCAGCAGGCTGATTCGGAACGCACCGTGAGCGTGCTATTCCTATTTTCTTGAGATACCCCTCCACATTCGCTAACGTTCCATCTTTGTCAAATAATACAGCCTGAATATGTTCAAACTTGTGAGCTTGACAGTAGATGGTTGCCATAGGATAGGGCTCTGTCCA
>NZ_DS989904.1:2477943-2480124 GCF_000155595.1 Synechococcus sp. PCC 7335
GGTGTATCGATGTGATCGTGAGAGATTTCAGAGATATGTAGCAAACCGCTAACGCCGCCGATGTCAATAAATGCACCGTATGGTTTCAGGCCACGCACCGTACCAAGCACAACTTCGCTGACTGCAGACCGTTCATCTTGCGTTCGACTAACGCGCGGCGATGGCTAAGTACTAGACGATTACGCTCTTCATCCACTTCTAAGAACTTCAGCGGCAGCTCTTCGCCAACCAAATCTTCCTTAGGTTTACGAGTGCTGATGTGGGATCCAGGAATAAATCCACGCAGCCCCTCAATGCGTACTAGCGCACCCCCTCGATTGGTCGCAAAGACAAGTGAACGAACGGTTGCGTCTTCTTGCTGAAGCTGGCGAACACGCTCCCAAGCTCGCATATACTCAATGCGGCGAATAGAAAGTGTTAGCTGACCGTCCTCGTTATCGTCTGTCAGAATGAAGAACTCACGGGTCTCATTAGACTGTAGAACTTCTTCAGCACCCTCAACTCGGTTGATAGACATCTCCTGAATAGGAAGATAAGCAGCGGTCTTGGCGCCAATATCGATCAGAGCACCCCGAGGTTCGATACTAAATACGGTTCCAGGAACAATATCACCCGGGTTGAAGTTGTAATCGTATTGGTCTAAGAGTGCCGCAAAATCGTCGTGTGTAAAACCAATGTCTGCGTTTTGAGTATCCGAGTTGGCCATGCTAGATTTTTCCTACAGTTATTCTGTCTCCGCGAACGAGTGAACACCTCGCGATCGCAACCCTTCACAAAAAATCCTTCGACTTCTGTAGATGGCCTACGTAATCGCTTATAAATCTTACTAAGGTTTTCAGTTAGAAAAGGCGATTAATGCCTTTGAGGTCTCCTGTCACAAGAATAACCATCATAGAACACAGCGGATACAAAACGCCATTATTTTTAACGGACGCTTTGACTCAAGCTGCGTTACTCTATGCCTGTTATTTGAGGGCTCGCTGTCCTAATACCCGAATACTGAGCTCAGTACTATAGTGAGATAGTTTGTGGATACAGTTTGTTGGGCCTGGCTAAGGCAGTGGAACTAGATGCTCTATGTCTTCTCTACTGGCCTCTCTCGCGGTAGCCTTCTCTGCGGCACTAGCTGAGTGAGAAAGCGTAGCGTCATTTGAAGCAGCACTACTTGAAGCCCCTGAAACACTAGACGCAGATGTCTTGTTAACTTTCTTCTTTGTCCTAGTTACTTTACTGTCTATGTGCTCATCACACTCATCATTCGAGTGGTTATCTTTGAGGTGATTCAAGGCCTCGGCAAAATCACGGATGCCCTGAAATTGTCGATAGACTGAAGCAAACCGAACATAGGCGACTTCGTTGACCGATTTGAGATGACTAAGTACTAGCTCTCCAATTTCTTCGCTAGTGACTTCGCGAATGGCTTTTTGCTGTAGTCCAGCTTCAATGTCATCGACAACTCGTTCAATAGTGTGAGCACTAACGCCCGTTTTCTCACAAGCAGTGACGATGCCGCGTAATAGTTTGGATCGATCGAAAGATTCGCGATCGCCTCTTTGCTTGATGACTGTAATCGGTACGTACTCAATCCTTTCGTAAGTTGTAAATCGTCGTTCACACTCTAAACACTCTCGCCGCCGACGGATGCTGCGGTCAGATTCTGCCGATCTCGACTCTAGGACACGATTATTCGGATGTTGGCAAAATGGACATTGCATGAGAGATAAGCCTCTAGAAGGCCAGCTTTTTATAGGGTTCCCCTAATGCAACGTTACGCCAAAATGCGTCTGGCCGGCACGATTGCTTATGGAAAATACGTCCGAAGGGTGCCGAGGAGGTCCTTCGGGGTCAGCTAGAGTCATACCGCCAAACCAATAGTTAGCACTAGCAGTTGAAAGTAGTCAAAAAGCTGGCGCTAAATCTACTGCTTCAACAGTGATCTAGCGCCAACCCTTATGCATGCTTTAGTAGGTCCTAGCGGTCTCGAAGTAGCAGTCCCAAAATACTGGTAACCAGTAACGGCTACGACCAGCAACCTATATCAGTTAATCTTTTGTAATTTTGGGAGGCTCGCGAAATGCGATCGCAAAAAATAGAGTTCCAATAATACAAGCGAAGATCAAAATGTAAGCAACAGCTTCCATAACTCATTCCTAAATGAACGACATACTGCTTTAAATCAAA